>CAYSMP010000281.1:0-2627 GCA_964432215.1 uncultured Sangeribacter sp. | reverse complement strand
CTTTCAGTGTTACTGTCGAGGCTAAGGATCTTTTCAACTCTGCAAAAAGTAACTTTAATCTTTACAGCGATGCCGTTCAGATTCAGCAGAAAGATTTCTCTCCCGGACGTTCGGTTATGCTGACTCTGCAATATCGATTCAATACAACGCGCGACCGCTACCGTGGTACCGGCGCCGGCAACTCTGAAAAATCAAGATTCTAAACGATATGAAACAACTTATTATTTTATTTGTCTGCATTGCTATGAGCATTGCAGCCCATGCAAAGCCTCAATGTCAAGGCTTCAATAACTACAATGACAAAGTGACGATAGTATTTACCGATAAAGATGCGGGTAAAACCTATTCGATTTCGGATGTAAAGCTTGTTACCCTCGGTAAGGAATACACTGCAACTTCCGTACAAACTAACGTGAAAAATGGTGTTGCTATCGTAACTCTTACGTTTCCCCACATCACCCAATTTTCCAATCCTAAAGTAACACTTCGAATTAACGGGAAAAAAGCAAAATTCAAAGTGTGCCAGTGATGTACTAAGCAATATTTGAAAACAAATATAATTCATGCAAGGAATGGAGGCTCCTGGCAGTGATGTCGGGAGCTTCGATTTACTTTGTATTGAGCTAAAACTTTTTCAAGGAGTATATAATCGTATCCATTTGGGTACGGCAAGAGAATTTTTTCAGTTGTAATTTTGCATTTGAAACAAGATAGAAAAGTTTTACCTATTTACCTTCAAATGAAGTTGTTTAAACTAATTTCAATTCGTTAAAATACAGTAAAATAATTAAAATAGAGCGCACTCTGCAAAAAATGCACCATATTATAGTCGCTAAACAAAACATATAGTAACCATGCCCGATAGATAGAGAACAATAAAGCAAAAAAAGTAGTTTTTTAATGAAGGAGTAATATAGCACCCGGAGGGTGAGAGCGCCCTCATGTGTGGCTAACTTTTTCGAGGGTCTGGCCATAGTTACCATTGGACTGCGGGTGGAAACTGGAAAATTTTGCGCTCATAGGATATTTCGGGTGAAAAAATTTTGCGCTCATAGGATATTTCAGGTGAAAAAATTTTGCGCAACAAGATTTATTTATTTTTTTTGTGCAGTAATTCAATGGATTAATATTAATTCATATAATTGAGGCATAAAAATAGGATTCATGACAGAAATCAAGCATATATTCAAGCGGAAACTCTATGAGTGATTGCTTCAATGGAAGCAAGAAGAAGATGGCCTCCGCCTTGTGATAGCAGACCTGCATCCGGCCGACATCGCCGAGCTGCTGCGCAAGCTGAATATAAAGCAGGCGGCGTGGCTGCTGGTATATCAGGCTAAAGCTAAGTGGTCATTCTTGTCTTAATGCTTCTTTTATCGTGTTTTCTATTTCGATTGGAGAGACATTGTAGATTGGGTTAAGAGTTTTGAAATTTGAGTCTGCGATAAATCTGTCTGATCTTGTGAGCATAGCTAACAAATTCTTCGATTTTAGTCTATGTTGTGAATATTTTAATGCAGATTCCATCATTTCTGTCAAACTAATATTAGCCTTTATAAGAGAATATATATCGTAGTAATCTCTGAATTTGCTTCTTCTTAGCATTACTTTCATTTTCATTGCACCGATGGCAGTCAAATCTGCTAATTTGAGATTATTCAAATAAGGTGTTTCTGCTTTTAAAGGAGATCTATTGGGATTTGCATAAAAAGAGACCTTAACTCCATTCACAAAGAATTCAACGTGGTCAGAATCAAGAATATCAATATTTTCAATCTTGCCAATGCTTTCCAGTTCTTTTTTTATCGATGGCCAATCCACTTCACGTGGCTCATTCTTTATCTTTCTCCATGACATAAAATCCAAATCTTCACTTTGTCGGGTTCCTAATTGTAGTGACAATGCCGTTCCCCCAACAAGAGTATACGGCTTGATACATTCAAGTTTTGATATTGGCTCTAAAATAAGTGCAGTTTGGGGTGCTAAAGATTGTTCAAGGTTTTCTGTCATAAGGAAGTGAGTTGGTTGAAGTGACGAGTCTCAAGAGATTTTAGATATGAATCAGGTTTCTTTGAGCCAAAGTAATACCAGGCGAAGAATCGGTTGAGAGTATAAAGATAGTCACCCTCTGGGACAAGTAATCTACTCCAAGCTGATTTGATTTTGCTTTTTGGATAGATGTCGAAAAGCATTTTAATTTCATCTAAATCCAGATGACGCATTGTGAGTGCAATCAACTGGTCATCACTTATAGAATTATAATTTATTGAGTTCGGATCATAAGACCAAAAGGCATGTTCCTCTGCAAGGAGCTTAAATAGCTTCTTTTTTATAGAAATTTTCTTATCTTTATCCCTTATAATCATATTAAATATTGGATTCATATGCTGATTAAGTAACAAAGTGGAAGTGTATTCTGTTCTATTTCAGCCCAAAAGCTATTGTAAAAAGTATATATCCAAATGCGCCGCCAAAGATTCAAAGGTCTCCGGTAGCACATTTTTTTGTTTTCCCGCTATCTTCGGTAGTGTGCATAGTAAAAAGAAATTTATAAAATTCTCAATTCTCGATTCCAATTATTGAAAAAAAATGATTATCTTTGTCCTCTATGAAGGATTTCACTGAAG
>CAYSMP010000280.1:0-2677 GCA_964432215.1 uncultured Sangeribacter sp. | reverse complement strand
TGAAGAGTTTTTGGTTTTTCTTCCCTTTGAAGTATCTGATGCGCTATTTCGGTGGAATTCCGGTTGACCGGTCGAAAGATAAGTCGAAAGGATCTCTAACTGAAAGAGTCATCCATCTTTTTGAGACTGAACCCTATGTCAATCTCGCAGTCACTCCGGAGGGTACGAGAAGCGCAGTAGACCAGTGGAAGACGGGATTCCTTTATATCGCGTATGGAGCGAAAGTGCCTATACTCTTAGGTGTGATAGATTATAGCAGGAAGCATATTCAGATAGCGGAGACTTATCAGCCTACTGGAGATGTCGATGTAGACATGAAAGCGATCAGGGATTATTACTCTGGTTGGAAGCAGGCAGCCCGATATCCTGATAAGTTCGTGCCTTGAAATTTTATAAAAAACTTTAGATGAAAGACCTTAAAGTTTGCCTGTATCCTCAGGAAATAGTATGGAATGATAAGGAGAAAAACTTCTTAAGTCTTGAAGAGGCTCTGCAGAAGATGCATCCGGCTACCGACCTTATGATCATTCCGGAAACGTTTTCTACCGGTTGTCCCTACGGCGACAAGGAAAGCGTACGGGCTCTCGCAGAGCACAATTCAGGAGAGACTATTGAGCGGCTCAAGAATCTTGCTCGTAAGTATCATGTGGCAATCGCGGGGAGTTTTTTGGCTGATACAGGAGGATTACTTGGTAACAGAGCATTTTTCATTGAGCCAAACGGGGAAGATTATTTCGGCGACAAACGTCATCTTTTCAGTATGGCAGGAGAGGATAAGCTTCTTTCGCCGGGACATAAGCGGATGAAGGTTCGTTATCGCGGATGGGAAATAGCTATGGTTGTTTGCTATGATATTCGATTTCCCGTGTGGTGCCGTAATGTCGGCAATGAGTATGATTTGCTTATTGTTGTAGCTAACTGGCCTAAGGCGAGGGTAGAAGCATGGAAGAAACTTCTTATGGCTCGTGCCATCGAGAACGAAGCATACGTCTGTGGAGTAGACTGCAAAGGTAAAGACATAAAGGATATCGAGTATGACGGCACGTCGATGGCCATTGACTTCAAGGGAAATGATATCTCGGTAAAAGATCCCGATGGAGGCGACCTTGTGTATGCCACGCTTTCACTTGACAAGCTAAATAATTTCCGTGAGAAATTCCCGGCATATAAAGATGCCGACTCATTCAGAATTATTCGAGAGTAATTCTATTTGGAAAGTTTAAGTGTCGCGTCCTTTTGACGTCTGACAACTTCATTACATTGACTCTGGATTGGCTACTGCCAGTCCAGAATTTTTTTATATTGTTACTCAAAATATAGAATATTTTGTGGACAAAAGGACCTTTTATATGTGATAATATGAAATGAGAGTAATGTTTGGACTATGTAGTGCGTCTTAATAAGTAGCTCGCAAAAATTAATGATATGATAAATGCGAGATTATCTTTAGGCATCTTGGCTTTTATCATATCAAGACTCTTGCATCTGCTTGGTTAATATATGTCGTTTAATTTTTGTAAGCTACATATTGTCGCAATATTCATGTCTGTTTGTACTGATGGGATATTCTGACTTTTCATTGTTATTTTTAGAACTCGTAAATAAGTTTAAACAACTTCAATAATAATAACTCATATGAAAAAGTTCTTGATTCTAATCTTTTTTGTGATGTCAGCCATGATGACATTTGCAAGTGTAACTCTGCCTGCTGTAAAAGGAGTGTGGGCAAACGACAATGCAGAAGCGGTCATTACCGATGAAGTCTGCATATTCTATGCGAAAGTCGATTCAACTATGCTGGCTATTCTGGAGGTCCCGTCTTTAAGCTTGTCTCATAAAACGGTTTTTGAAAAGGATGGTTCTGTGACCTCCTCAAGAATTCTAACTCCACTTGACCTTGAAGTCGAGAATGTAAATCTTGTTATCTGTGGTGAAAAGATGCGAAAAGTTGAAGAAATAGAGATTGTTGCCCCATATGATATGGCTGAGTGCAAAGATAAGTCGGATGTAGGGAAATGCTTGCAGGAATGGCGGCTCGGGGTAAAGTTTGAGCTACAGGATGGAGAGCCTTTCTGCGAAATAAATACCAATCGACATCTTTTCATATATATGGTCGTTCCATCAATGGTGTATATAAGGGCTGCTGCGACCAGAAATAACAATGAAGGCACGTTGTTTTTTCAAAATATCCGGATGATGAAGAATAATAATACAGGTGAGTATACAATGAATATTATGCCAAACAATTTCAAAATTGCCAATAATGATCTTGAAATCGATAATTCCAAGTTTAATCCTACAGCATGCTTCTTCAGTCAAGATGGTGGGATATATTGGTCGTTAATCTCATTTACACCTGATCTGATCACGCTGAACGGATGTGGCGAAACCTATCAAGTGCCGCGACCTGCCAAAGACGATAATATAGAGGAGTGGATTAAATATATGCCATATCAAAGCATTGAAGATTAATTGCCGATCATCAGAATTAAATGTTGTAAGATTGCGTGAACCAAATTAGGGATGAAAGTGTTTAAATATCGTAAAAAAAATAAATATTAGTCTTAAGTCGACAGTTTGGAGTCTTACAAATACAAGTAAGCAGGCTTGAGTCTTAAGAATAAAGAAACATTAATCTTAAAAATTAAATTATGGAAACTTTTGAAGAAATAATCCA
>CAYSMP010000279.1:0-2685 GCA_964432215.1 uncultured Sangeribacter sp. | reverse complement strand
ATAGAGACTATCTTCCTACGGCAATCAAGAGTGAAAATTATCGCAAGAATTTCACACAAGCGGTAGGAAAGTTTGTTGATGGTCATCCAAATTATAAGTACGAGCAAATAACAGACTTGATATACAAAGCAGTATTCAAGGAAAATGCAAAGGAGTATCGTGAGGTTCTGCGTTTACAAAACGAGGAAAATGTGCGTCATACTCTTTATGCAGAAGTTCTACTTTGTATTTCATCATTTGAGAATGGGGTTGCTCATCAGATAGAGAAACGTTATTCCGAGAACGGGAACAAACATTTGTCAATAGAGGAAGTTAAGGCGATAATTGATGAACTCGCAGCCGCCCCCATGATGGAGCCATTTATCAATGATGCCAGAACAAAGATGGCATCCAGAGATGTTGCGTTCCGCGATGCTTGGCATGGTAATCTCGCAGAATACCTCCGTGCTGTTACTCCCGATGAATTTGACAAGTTTATCGGAGATGCCTCAATCGATTTCGACAATATACTTGAAGCAAATCGTGAAGTCCTCAAACGCCTAAAACAAGCTGACGACGATGAGGGAGGAATTGAAATACATCAGCTATGATGAAGCCCTGGTTGTCTATGCAAAGACCGTAACAGCCAGTGGAGGCGGATTACAGGGAGTGAAAGATGAAGGTGGGATCCGCAAAGTCCTTGACTTCGTGCAGAATGACCTTTATTATCCAACTTTCGTTGACAAACTAACATATCTCGTCTTCGGTTTATGTACCGGGCATAACTTCGAGGACTCCAACAAGCGTGTGGCACAGACAATCGGAGTATGATCCTCATTCATAATGGCTACTACTGTCACGCCTACAACTTCATGCAATGTATGGAAGCTATTATATACCATGTCGCAGCCGGACGCATAGACAAAGATTTACTCCAGCGCATCAACACCTGCTACATGTCAAACGAGGACTATCCTGAAGACCTAAAACTCGAAATTATACATGCTATTGACAACTAAGAAATAAGGACTGCCGAATAGACGGGACTAAACGCATTGCCGACAATACCCTGGTGATCCTTACCCTCACGATAGCCGAAAGTTGCACCGAAGAGAAGGACACAATGGAAAAATTCATTGTCTCCTACATATACAAGAATAATTGTTGTCGCATTTTATGGTAGGAAATGCCACAGGACAAAGAAAGTATATATAATTAAAGAGATTGAAAATAAAATATATAACTCCATAAGACCAAGAAAGAACGACGCAATTGTCTTTGCCTCTGACTTCGCATGTACAGTGTTATTATAGCCGCGTCCTTTTCAAACTTTTTGGGTGGTATTGCTTTAGCATAAATGGGTAGTTTTCTCCCCCTAAAATTGTATAGGAATGCTTCGGTGCATTCAGCAAAAAAATGAACATAAGACTGAAAAACATATCTAATAATTTAATATCTCTTTTAATTTTTTTCGCGTCAATAATATTAAAATTTCTGTTTTTAACTTATTAAACATTGTGACATTTTGCTGTGAAAATTTACTATCAACCTTAAACATCCTACTCTTAGTTGGACTAGTATTATTAAGATCAACGATAATATTTCCATCTTCATATAACATAACTCTATTCTTAGAATTTTCAAGAAGAATAAAATCTATTTCTTCTCCGTTTTCATATAAAATATCATCTTTTTTTGAGTCGAAAGGATCACAAAAATCATATATCAATATTGGTGCATTGTTCTCATCCATTTCATATAACTCTATAATAAATATGGAAGGTAATCCATCAGATAGATTATATCTGATTATTAGCGAAAACTTATCTCCAATACACGGAATCCTATGTATCAAACTTGACTCAATTAAATCATCTTTTTCATCAAAAGAACAATCATCAAATTGAGAATAATAAAAATTCAAAGATTCTTCTTTGATATTTAAATTAGACATCTCTCCATCTATATTTATTGGGCTATTGACTTCATTAGGAGAATCGAAATAATAATTGTCGTAATTATCTTTTTCAATAAGTGATTCTGTGCAGTTATTACTCTCTGATATTTTTAATATATCACAAAATGCAGTTAATTCAGAAAAAAGTGTTATTATCAAAATCAACAGTCGAATTTTCATAATCGATAATATTTTATATAGTTTTGTTAAGTATTTCCATTACTATATTAATTCCCATTACTATATTAAATGCATAATAATAGACAGGCAAGACATATTTTTTATTTCATCCAAAATAAAATTCTTATCTAAATAGAAACTCTGTTAGACCGGCATCTCTTGGATTAATTCACCTTTTAATAATTTTCCATTGGCGTGTTTGTTGCGCTTGATGCCATCGGCACCCCATGTTCCCCATTGTTTGAAAAAGAATCTTGCGCCTTGTTCATCAACTTGCTTGCGAACATTTAGAGCCCAAGACTCTTGCATAGGTCGAGCTTTAGGACCACTCTCACCGCCAACGATTACCCAGTCAATTCCAGTCAAGTCAAGTTCTCCAAGATCCTCAACCAATGGTTCACATGATAGAAATTTTACAGTTGCTGGTAAGTTTCGCAGATAATCAATTCTAAAACGAGAAGACTGCGCTTCAACTGTCACACCAAGCCAAACATTATCTGGGATAGAATGTGAGGCAAAATATTCAGCCATTCTTTCAGCCCTTTTCGTTAATATCTGATATCTGTGTT
>CAYSMP010000278.1:0-2715 GCA_964432215.1 uncultured Sangeribacter sp. | reverse complement strand
ATCTTGGTGACGCCTGTGGCGCGCTTCCAAGAAAAGCTTAGTCCTGGGATTTTCATATGTTTTTTATTTAAGTCTCGTTTACTCAATTTAATGTTTAGGGGTTAATTGTCCTCTGGTACAAAGTTGCAAAAAGAATCATAATGGGTTAAAACACTTTGGGGAAAAGTATGATTAATTCCATTTGCGAAAATAGAAAATTTATTGTAAATTTGCAAAATTAATAACAAGATAAGATTGATAATGCATCTTATTAATGATAATATACAGCGTTTGATAGCCTTATGTCGAAAGCATAAGGTCAGTAAACTTTACGCATTTGGTTCTATTCTAACACCTCGTTTTAATGAAAATAGCGATGTGGATATTCTTGTAGATTTCTCATCGGAGATAGATTATACCACCTATGCTGATAATTTCTTTGACCTTTATCACTCACTGAAAAATCTTTTTGGAAGAGAAGTGGATCTTGTTGATGAATCTGTTGTGAAGAATCCGTACTTCAAAGAAGAACTTGAAGAAACAAAATACCTTATCTATGGATAGAAAAATTTGTAAATATCTGTCAGACATTCTGTCTTCAATTTTGGAGATTGAATCTTTTATGGAGACTCGTCCGAGAATGTATGAGACATTCTGTAACGATATCCTGTTTAGGAGAGGGGTAGAAAGCAATTTGGAGATAATGGGAGAAGCAATGAATCAAGCGTTGAAGATTGATAGTACTATTCCTATAACATCAGCTCGAAAGATAGTCGATACAAGAAATTTTGTAATCCATGCTTATGATTCATTGAAACCAGATATATTATGGGCTATAGTGATAAATCATATGCCCTTATTAAAATCTGAAATAGAGAAGATTCTTAATAACGAATCATAGGATTCCGTGTCTCAATACTAAAATTACACTATATATTATTCACTATATATTAATATAGGTTGGATAACTGGATCATGAGCATTCCGGTTTTATTGTCGTGTATTTCTAATCGCTATTTGTAGAATGTAATCCAGTTTGTACCATATTTAGTAGGAGAGGGGTATATGTCGATTGCTTCCCCGTTTTCATCACGATACCACGAGTGTTTCCAGCCGCCCATGTCGAGGTAAATGGCCTCAGTCGCTCCAGCTTTGTTGAGATTATAGATGAAGTCACCGAAATGAGTTTTTTCTTTTGAGTCGGTGCATATTCCGGTGAAGACCACCCAGCCATTCCGGTCATAACCACCCAATTTTTTAAGCATGGTCAGACCCTTTGTGCGTAAATCTGCGCAAAGTTAATAATTATTTTCGATAACTCTCTCCTCTGAGGTCGATTTTGTGGGATGTTTTTGCGAGCCGGTCGAGTATTGCGTCGGCGACAGTCGCATTTTTCTCAAGGACATCATACCAGTCGCCCACCGGAAGCTGGCTTGCTATGATTTTTGCCGTCCGTCCATGCCTGTCCTCGATGACCTCCATGAAGTCGAGCAGCTGCTGGCCGTCGAGCTTCCTCATCCCGAAGTCATCTATGATCAGCAGGTCGGTGGCGGCAAGCTTGTCAAAGTATGATGCGATTGATCCCTCGATACGTGCAAGCTGCAGTCTTTCAAGGAGTTTTGCCATATCCATGTACAGCACCCTGTAGGCTGCCAGGCAGGCGTTTGTGCCGAGTGCCGAGGCTATGTAGCTCTTCCCCGTTCCCGCAGGCCCGGTAATCAGTACGGACTGCCCCTTGTTGACGAAGTCACACGTGGAGAGTGCGTTCACCTTGTCACGGTCCCTGCCTTTCTCCCTATCAAAATAGATTGACTCCATAGAACTCTGACACCTTATAACGTCCTAGTCCCTTATACCACCTCCAATGCGATGGCTTTGCTCCTCTTGTAGTTCCTGAATAGTTCAACGGCTATCGTCCGGAATACGTAAGTTAAGGCTTGATAAGAAGCAGTACCATGACAATTAGTAATATAAATATACCACTGATTAAAATGTAACGATTATATTTTAATGATTTTGAAATGTCAGTTTGTAATTTACCTACTGATTCCTTCATTTCGTCAACCGTCTTATATGCTTTTTCAACAGTAGATTCTATACTTAAACAATTTGCCTTGATACCATCACAGATCTTTTGGATTGTATCAGTAGATGATAAATGGCTATTTAATGAACTTATTATTGAAATTCCATTTTGACTTATTGAATTGATGCTTTGATTTATCTCATAGCAATTTTGATTTATTGAATCTATATTATGATTTATTGAATCTATGTTTTGATTTATTCCATTGCTTGCTTGAGATATATTAAAGCAATTTTGATTGATCGCATTGATGGGTTGATTTATTCCTGTGATGTTATTTAATATTACAGGAAGATTGGAAACATTACTACAGATGTAAGCCAAAGCTTGATCTTGGCCTTGTAATGATTGAGATAAAAATGTTGTTAAGTTCGAGAGATTGTTTCCTATTCCGCCAATTGCTGACATAGTCCCGTTCAAGTCGTCGCGTAATACATTTAATTCCTTAACACGTTCATAGAACTCTATGTTTTGCCCATTAAATGCTTGAAGTGTTCTATCAGCTGAATTATTGAATTCAGCTGATATGGTTTGGCATGATTTCTCTAAGTCTTTAAAAGTTTCCGACATTTCAGACGATAACTTTGTTTGCGAGTCCTTCAAGTATTCCTCCCAATTTTTAACCTCAACATAGAGATTACTAATTGAGT
>CAYSMP010000277.1:0-2738 GCA_964432215.1 uncultured Sangeribacter sp. | reverse complement strand
ATTATGGAAAAGGAAAAGAAATCTTATTTCGTCAACATGATCGAAGCCAAAGACGGGAAAATGGCCGAAGTGTTGAACTTCAACTTCGGTGGCCATCATGACATCGCCGCAATGGTTGAAAACGCCAAGGCTCTTGGCTTCGCAAAAGACAAACATGCCAAGGAGTTCGTCCTTGCGATGCGTTTCATGCACCACGTAATCAAGAAAAACTCCGACAATCCCCTCTTCGCACAGTTTGCTTCTCAATTTGAATCCTTCAAGCAGGAAGTAAGGAGCAAAGTTGGTTGCGGATGCGGCTGCAAGTAAAAAAGATTATCAAAATCAAATCAAGGATGTGCTTCAACTCAAGTGCATCCTTTTTTGGCACCCGGACTCACAAAATTAAAAACCATCCCATCTACATATACGTTACTAATTCGAAAGCACTTGGCTTCTATCCACTGGATACATTCCAATTGATCGGTTAATCCCGAAGAATCAATTCACCACCATCCTTAAACCACAATTATGAAAGTATTGGTAATCAATGGTAGCCCCCACCTCAATGGCTGCACCGACCGCGCGCTCCGCGAAGTAGAAGAAACCCTCCACACCTGCGGCATAGACACCGAACGCATCAATATAGGCACAAAAGATATACGTGGATGCATCAGCTGCGGCTTCTGCAGATCACACGGCCGCTGCGTATTCAACGACATGGTCAATGAGACAGCACCCAAATTTGCTGACGCCGATGGCCTACTGGTAGGCAGTCCAGTTTATTACGCAGGAGCTAACGGACAACTCCTTGCCTTCATGGACCGTCTTTTCTATAGCACATCAGGCGTGTTCAGCAAGACGATGAAAGTTGGAGCCGCTGTAGTCTCGTCACGTCGCGCCGGATCTACATCTGCTTTCGACGAAATCAACAAATATTTCACAATCTGCTCAATGCCCATCGTCTCCAGCACATACTGGAATGAGGTACATGGCTTTACAGCAGAGGACGTAGAGGCAGATCTCGAAGGCCTGCAGACAATGCGAAATCTCGGCAGAAATATGGCATTCCTCATCAAAGCCATCAATGCCACTAAAGCAGAAATACCTTCACAAGAAATCGGCAAATTCACCAACTTCCACACCGAAGCCTAAGTTAAAATTTATAGCTTATAACTCAAACATATGAAAAACTTCAAGCCGGCAGCGTGGCTGCTCCCTCAACCTGTATTGATACTCGGCACCTATAACGCCGACAGAACTCCCAACGCCATGAACGCCGCATGGGGCGGCCAATGGGATGCCCACGAAATATTCATCTCCCTCGGTTCGCACGCTACCACCGACAATCTCAATCGCAATGGAGAACTCACCGTAGCATTCGCCACAGTCGACACAATGGTAGCCTCAGACTTCGTAGGTGTGGTGAGCGGTCGCAAGGATCCTAAAAAAATGGCCAAGACAGGTTGGAAATCATCAAAAGCTGAAACAGTCGATGCCCCCGTCTTCGACTGCTTTCCAATGACAATGGAATGCCGCATAAAAGATAAACTTTTCGAATCTGAGACCGGATTCTACATGATCGCAGAAATCCTCAATATCAAATGCGATGAGCGTTATCTCGCCGATGATGGCCGCCCGGACGTAGAAAAGATGGATCTCATCACCTTCGACCCCATTCACAACGGCTACATCAGACTCGGTTCTCGAGTCGGCAACGCCTTCCGCGATGGTCTCGCCCTAAAATAACTCTATTACAATACATTTTGAACTAACACGTGAACCTTATTCCTGCTGTGTTGTTTTAAGTATATAAGCAAAATTAGTTTCATGATGTTAGGTTAGTAAAATGTATTTTGAAAAAATACAAAAGCGGCAGTCATTTGTGAAAATGGCTGCCGCTTTCTTTTCCTCGAGCAAAAATTTACGCATGACAAAAAAATGATTAATATTATTACTTTTTTTAAATAATTTTAAAAATTCTTTGCAAAATTAATTTTTTATTTGTACATTTGCACCGTGAGTGGAAAATAATTAATTTTTTGATATTTTTATCAATTATTCTCATTGACTCTTAAATACCAGGCCAACACGAAGTCTCAGAGATAAAAGAATTTATCCGATATGTTTGAGACGGATCATATATTTATTCACTAATACTTTAATTTTTATGAAAAGATCCACCATCTGGGGTTTATCCTTGGCCACACTCGTCGCAAGTGGGGCAGTGGCTGCATCGACTATGGCTCCTGCTTTTACACGGGCCGATGGCGATGTAGAGGAAAACAACGAGGTCGTTTACGTCCTCGACCCTGAATCTGGAGCATTGGTAAATGACCTCCAGACCGTGAGCATCAGCTTCCCTGACATCAAAGGGGTACAGCTCAACGAAAAGATGCCGAATCCGATCGTGCTTAAGAACACTGAGACCGGAGAGGAGTATTTCTGCGAGTATCCCGAGCTCAACGACCGCGCTGCGCAGGGGACTGCCTTCACACTCCACTTTATCTCTGCAACGGCTGATCCTGAAAGCGAGGATTTAGCAGTAGTGCCTATCACTACTCCAGGAACATATGACCTCAGCATCAAGCAGGGCGCATTCATTTACGGTGATGAGGTCGAAGACGCTGAAGGAAACGTGACTCTCGACAACATCACATCTGTACAGGAAATCAACGCGACTTACACCGTCGTAGAGGCTGCGCCAGCAGTCGCATACACTCTCGATCCCGAGGACGGTGCCATCGTCAACGACATCCAGA
>CAYSMP010000276.1:0-2828 GCA_964432215.1 uncultured Sangeribacter sp. | reverse complement strand
AATTCAATCAGACCAAGATGAAAATCAATAAAGAAAACAACGTCTATACGGTGGTCTATGCCGCTGTGCTCGTTGTAGTGGTGGGTTTTGCGCTCGCCCTTGTCTATCAAGCTCTCCGCCCTGCCCAGCTCGAAAATATTGCAAACGACACAAAAAAGCAGATCCTTGCTGCAGCGCTTATTTATCCTACTGCGAATGAAAGTATCGGCACACTCTATGAATCCCATATCAAGGAAAGCTTTTGTGTCGACAGCAAAGGCAATAAAGTGGAAGGAGCGTCAGCATTCGACGTTGATATGGCCTCAGAAGTCAAAAAACCGGCCGACCAACGCTTACTTCCTGTCTTTGTATGCTCAACCGACAAGGGAGTGAAATATATAGTTCCGGTTGCCGGAGCCGGCCTTTGGGGTCCCATATGGGGATATATCGCAATGAACGCAGACGGCAAGACCATCTTCGGAGCCTATTTCGGCCATCAAGGTGAGACTCCGGGCCTCGGTGCGGAAATCGAACGACCCGCTTTCAGCAGCCAATTTGAAGGAAAGTCCATTTTTGGAAGCAACGGACAGTTTGAATCCGTGCTTGTAGTGAAAAAAGGTCAAGAACCTGCCGGACGTGCCTACGTCAACGCCGTAAGCGGCGGCACCATCACAAGCCAGGGAGTACAGAAGATGCTATATTCTTCGCTTGAGCCCTACACCGCTTTTTTCAAAAAAATTGAAAAGGAATCTTCCAACTAAGTAAGATTATGGGAAATATCAGAAAAAGACTTGAGCCCCTCATCAATCCGCTGAGCCAAGACAATCCGGTGATAGTCCAGATCCTCGGTATCTGCTCAGCCCTGGCAGTGACAGCTAAACTGCAACCTGCCGTTGTGATGACGATATCAGTGCTTGCTGTGCTCGCACTCTCCAACGTAATCATCTCTCTCATGCGGAATACCATCCCTACCTCCATCCGAATCATCGTGCAGCTCGTAGTAGTAGCAGCGCTCGTAGTTGTGGTAGACCAAGTGCTCAAAGCATGGAACTATGAAGTCAGCAAGCAACTCTCCGTCTTCATCGGCCTAATTATTACCAACTGTATCATCATGGGTCGCCTTGAAGCATTCGCTCTCAATAATACTCCATTCAATTCTTTCCTCGACGGAGTAGGCAATGCTCTTGGCTATGGTATAATCCTTGTGATCGTAGCCTTCTTCCGCGAACTCTTCGGAAGCGGTACGCTATGGGGATACCAAGTGATACCACAGGCTTTGTACGACCTTGGGTATCAGAACAATGGTATGATGATCCTGCCCCCGATGGCCCTGATAACTGTAGCATGTATTATCTGGGTCCACAACCGTAAGGCGAAATGATACGCTTTCTATAATCTGAAACAGTTACTGACGTTATGGAAAATCTTAATTTGTTTATTAGGTCGATCTTTATCGACAACATGATATTCGCCTACTTCCTTGGAATGTGCAGTTTCCTGGCGGTATCGAAAAATGTCAAGACGGCTTTCGGACTTGGAGTTGCTGTGACATTCGTGCTTACGATTGCCCTCCCGGTCTGCTGGTGTATCAACGAATATATACTTAAACCCGGCTCTCTCTCATGGCTTGGCCAGCAATATGCAGAAACCGATCTAAGCTTCCTCGGTCTTATCATGTTTATAGCCGTTATAGCGGCGTTGGTACAGATACTTGAGATGGTAATTGAGAAGTACTCCCCTTCTCTCTATGCAAGTCTCGGCATATTCCTTCCCCTAATCGCTGTAAACTGTGCTATTCTCGGCGGTGTGCTCTTCATGCAACAGCGTGAGTTTTCCAATGCATGGACCGCCACAGTCTATGGCGTAGGCTCAGGTATCGGCTGGCTCCTTGCCATCGCTGCTTTGGCAGCCATCCGCGAGCGACTCAATGAGCAGGTTGTGCCCGCGCCTCTGCGTGGCACCGGCATCACATTCATCATCACGGGTCTCATGGGTATTGCATTCATGAGCTTCCTCGGCATTAAACTATAAATTCAACTTTCGCAAGAGAAAGTTGATGTTTATAGGGTTATAAATTTAAAAGATTATTATAACATAGATATTATGATTGTTTGGCATAGTGTAATAGCAGCCGCACTGATATTCCTGGTGATGGTACTCGTGCTCGTAGGCATCCTGCTCCTCGCCAAGAGCCGTCTGGTGAAAAGCGGCGACGTGACCATCAGCATCAACAACGGACAAAAGGCCCTCATCACGAAAAGCGGTAAATCCCTTCTAATGACACTCAACGATGCCGGCGTGCATCTCTCTTCTGCTTGCGGTGGAAAAGGATCATGCGGACAGTGTAAATGTCAGGTAGAGAGTGGTGGCGGAGAAATGCTCCCTACTGAGGCTGTACATTTCACCCGCAAGGAGATAAAAGACCATTGGCGTCTCGGATGCCAGGTGAAAGTGAAGAGTGATATGGAAATCCGTGTCAGCGAAGCTGCCCTCGACGTCAAGGAGTGGGAATGCACGGTGATCAGCAACCGCAATGTAGCTACCTTTATCAAAGAATTCATCGTTGCACTTCCCCCGGGAGAGCACATGAACTTCATCCCGGGTAGCTACGCTCAGATCCGCATACCGAAATTCTCAATGGAGTATGACAAGGATATAGACAAAGCACTGATTGGTCCGGAGTATCTTCCCGCTTGGGAACAATTCGGGCTCTTCACTCTGAAGTGTACCAACGATGAGGAAACCGTACGTGCATATTCGATGGCCAACTATCCTGAAGAAGGAGATCGCATAATGCTTACTGTGCGTATAGCCACTCCCCCATTCAAGCCGAAACCACAGGTTGGGTT
>CAYSMP010000275.1:0-2918 GCA_964432215.1 uncultured Sangeribacter sp. | reverse complement strand
CGCTATGATTTCTCTTACTATGGAGAGACTCCGAATCTTGACTGTGTGGCATGGGAGGATCTTGGAGAGGATCATGACGAACTCAAGCCACATATCAAGAAGTATGAAGATTTCCGCACTGACCAGCACTCCGATGTAGGTCTCAACAATATGTGGAATTCCGGAAAGAATATTCCTCTTCTACGCTATGCGGATGTGCTTCTCAGCTATGCTGAATGTCTCAATGAACTGAATCGCACTTCGGATGCAATTGACGTTGTCAATCAGGTAAGAAACCGTGCTTGGGGATTCCAGTTGCCTGACGATAAGAAATGGACCGGTATGGGTCAGGATGAGTTCCGCATTAAGATTCTTGACGAGCGTATGCGTGAACTGTTTGGCGAAGGCTGGCGTCGCTTCGACCTTATCCGCACTGGTAAGTTTGTGGAATATATTAAGGAGCGCAATAAATGGGCAAAACGTTCCGGCACAATCAGCGACTATCACGCACGTTATCCTATCCCCAACGAGGAAATAGAACAAAATGAGGATATGGGTCCCGAAGATCAAAATAAAGGTTATAGGTAATTTCAGGTGTTTTTGGTTGTCTCAGTGCAGCCTGCGTGTCAGTTGTACTGAGACATGTTTTTTTAATCCATCCAATTTTTATCTCCAATAAATCTACACATGAAAACTCTTTTAAATTTATTTTTAGGCACAATCATATCTATAATAATCAGCATCGTTTATTCAATTCCTGCTGATGGAAGCCTCCTCCACCACAGTGTGGGTGCGTGGGATTTATGTGTAGACGAAAATTATGGAGATATTGTCCTTGCTCATAATGAAAAGCAAATACTCAATCACAGTTGTGCCCACTGGGGATTGGATTCAAATCTATCTTCTTTTGAAAAATTGGATGACATAAGTATAGAATCTGTTCCTTTGAAAGACAATATAGGAACAGGAATCAATGTCATTGTATTAGGGAAAAATGATTCGACCACTATCTTACAAAATTATTATTTATACGATGATAAGGACTACATCATTACTGATTTCACTGTAAATTCATGTAATGGGGTAGAACTAAACTATATGGCTCCCATATTTATGGAAAGTCCTATAAAAATGTCGGAGTCTACTGCAAATAATTTTTTGTTCGTGCCTTACGATAATGATGCATGGGTAAGATATAGGGTTACTCCATTTGGATCCACTCCCCCCGAAAGTTATGAAGTCAGTGCACTATTCAATAGTATAACAAGAGAAGGGATTGTGATTGGATCTGTAGAACATGACACATGGAAAACAGGCATAAAGATTGATTCAAAAAATGAGAATAGCATTGAATCGTTAATTGTCTATGGAGGTGCCACTTCAACTTTGACACGGGATGTACGCCCTCATGGAGCATTGCGAGGAAAATCTGTAAAGTCACCTAAGATACTGATAGGATATTTTGATGATTGGCGCGACGGTATGGAAACATTTGCTGATGTATGTAATATTCTTGCTCCTAATAGATGTATCTCAGGGGATAAGCCATTTGGATGGAATAGTTGGGGTAAACTCCAGACCAATATTAATTTCGATAACGCATCACAGACATCCACATTCTTTAACGAACACCTGCAGCCACATTCGTTTGCAGACTCAGAAGAGTCTGTATATATAGGGCTTGATTCATTTTGGGATTTTGGTTTTAATGAATCGCAAAGAAAAGAATTTGCTGACTTGTGTCATGCCCGGGGACAAAAAGCAGGAATATACTATTGCCCATTTACAGATTGGGCAAAAGATGCAGAGGCGAATGTAGTTGAAGCTCTCGAATATCAGTATAAGGATTGTTATCTGTACCATAACGGAGAAATATTGAATTTTGATGGAGCATATGCCCTTGATCCAACTCATCCAGCCGTAAAGCATCGAATTAAGCAGCAAATAGATAAATTCATAGAATGGGGATATGATTTCGTAAAAATAGATTTTATGGCTCATGGAGCATATGAGGCAGATTCACACTATGAACCAAACATTATGACCGGGGTGCAAGCCTACAACAATGGAATGGCATTTATTGACTCAATAATAAATGATAAATTATGGATCAATCTATCAATAGCTCCTCTTTTTCCTGCCAATTATGCTCATAGTAGACGCATAGGATGCGATGCATGGGCTGATATAAAGAATACTGAATATACCCTTAATGCTCTTACATATGGTTGGTGGCTTGATAAGCTCTATCATTATAATGATGCCGACCATATTGTGATGGAGGGTGTGACAGAAGGAGAAAACCGTGCCCGTTTTACTTCTTCAGCTATCACAGGACTCTTCTTTTTAGGCGATGACCTAAGTGATACAGCTACCGATGAGACTAAAGAAAGAGTGAAAAAAATAGCAACTAATAAAGATATAAATGATATGGCTCGCAAATGCAAGTCATTTCGTCCTGTAGAACATGGGATTGGAGATCATGCTGCTGATATGTTCTATTATACTTTTGAGGATACTATGTATTTAGCTATATTTAACTTCTCAGAATCTACCACCTCTAAGGAACTGAATTTGCCACGTCTCGGATTGTCGGAGACTAAGATGTATAATGCTGACGAACTTTGGGAACATATACCATTGACTCTCCATTCAGGCTATCAGCTTGATATACCGGCAAAAGATGTAAAAGTTTTGAGAATTGATCTTAAAAATTGAATCTATCCGTTCCAAAATGAAGTCTATAAATTGTAGATTAAACAAAAATAGTTATCTTTGCATATCAAAACATATTTTTACGCCTTGACATGAAAAGTGAGTTCCAAAATATACGAACATGTATAATTGTGGTTTTATCGGTAGTAGTTGCGTTTTTTGCATTCTCAATGGAGATGCAAGCACAGGAATGTGACCAGATATTTTCACACTTGAGTATAGAT
>CAYSMP010000274.1:0-2992 GCA_964432215.1 uncultured Sangeribacter sp. | reverse complement strand
ATTCTGCATATAATATGTAGATACCCACTGGTTGTTTTCACTACCTACTACGAGACGAGGAACATTGTTGCTTGTTCCTTCGCCATGCCAGCGATCAAGGATATCTGTGGTATAGTTGACAAATGGATTCGCAAGAAGAGCTGTGCGGTAGCACTGCATAGCCTGCATTCCGAATGCGCCTGAACCTGCTGCACTGAAATCAAATCCCTTGTAGCTGAAACCGAGATTGATACCGAGTGTCCAGTCCGGGTTTGGATCGCCAATCTCATGGCGGTCACCGTCGAGAGTGATCACGCCGTCATGGTTATAGTCATCCCAGATGAAGTCACCAGGCTGAGCAGTAGGAAGGACAGCCTGACCGGCTTCGCGGGCAGCATCAATCTGTGCCTGGCTCTGCCAGATACCGTTGTGGCTCATACCGCTGAAATAACCGATTGGGTGACCTACTTCTACAAGAGACACGTAGGATGAGTTCTGGAAGAGAGCACTGCTGACATTATCGCCAATCTTACCTGAGGCAGTAGCAAGGCGAGTTACTTTATTTTTATTGTATGCGGCATTCACATTGACATGGTAAAGGAAGTCTCCACCGATATTATCACTCCAAGAGAGGGCGAGTTCGACACCTTCGTTTCTCACGTCACCACCATTGATCATGGCAGCCTGTTCATAACCAAGCACGTCGTTGAGAGGAGCCTGCACGAGCCAGTCCTTGGTAGTCTTGCGATACCAGTCGAAAGTCGCAGCCAATCTGCTATTGAGGAAGCGAGCATCAAAACCAAGGTCAATCTGCTCCGAAGTTTCCCATGTAATATCTGGATTAGGCACGTTTTGGGCGTAAGCACCTGTCTGGTAAACACCGGTTAAAGTATTCTCTATACTGCTGTTGAATTTATAGCCGTAATCGGCATAGCCTGTTGGAGAGAAACCAATATTTGAGAGATAATAGAAGTTACCTACCTGGCAGTTACCGTTCTGACCCCAGCTTGCACGGATCTTAAAGAAGTCCATAACATTGTAGGCATTCTCCATAAAGCTTTCGTTAGTCATTACCCAACCGGCAGAAACTGAAGGATAAGTATGCCAACGATGTCCGCGGGCGAAGTTGCTACTGCCGTCACGACGTACGATTGCTGTCAAAAGGTACTTCTCATCGAAGTTATAGTTGATACGTCCGAAGAAAGAAGCGATGTTCCCTTGCCATGGATTGTCATATCCTCCGTGACCAGTCATGGTTTCTTTCTCAAAGTTAGAAGGAATAGCGAAATTCCAACCATTGAGCACCAATGAATTCAAAGTCTCGGGAGATGAGCTAAACGCCATATTCATCCCTGTAGACCAGTTAGACTTTTCGATTGACTGACCAACCATCACATCAATATTGTTCTTGCCAAATGTCGGGAGCACGTATGAGATGGTGTTCTCAAACGACAGACTTGAGCTCTGGTAGGCACTTTGGTTAAGGCCATAATTGCTGCTTGCTGATGTTGAGCTTGAAGAGTAGGGTTTAGACATACTGCGGCTGTTGCTTGCGCTGTAGCCCGTATTGACCTGACCACGATATTTAAGATTTTTGATTGGCTCGATGATCCAGTAGAATGTTGCTCCTACACCAAAGTCACGGTTACGGTTGAGAGAACTGTACATACCATTGATAAATCCCTCATATGGATTGCTGAAGATCATTGAGCTCCAACCGGCACCATTCTGTGTGAAGTTAGTTGGGGTGCCATCTTCATTGAATGCAGGAACGAGAGGTGAGTTGGCATATACAGGCTGCATGATGTTCCAGTAGCCGTTACCTTCAGCCAAATCATGGCTTGAGTGATACCAATAAGAGAGATTCTCACCGAGAGTTATAATGTTGTGGTCATTACCTTTCAGAAGCACATGCTCTGAGTTGATACGGCCACCATAACGCTTATAATCAGAAGCATTGGCGCCGCCAAGTATACCTTCCTGATCGCTGTAGTTTACAGAGATTGAGAATTTGCTGCGGTCATTACCACCGGCGAGAGTTACAGCATGGCTCTGCTGGAAAGCATTCTTGTTACGATATACATCAAACCAATCTTCACCTTGCCAGCCATTGGCTACTTTGTCAAGAATTGATTGCGGAACCAAATTACTCCACTCAGGAAGACTTCCATATGTGTTGAAGTATGTCTCATTGACAACATTCATATACTGCTGTGCATTGAGCGAGCCGGGAGCTCGATACGGATTTGACCAACCGACGAAGCCATCATAAGTGATGGATACCTTTCCTTCCTTACCTTGCTTGGTAGTGACAAGGATTACACCGTTAGCTGCACGAGCACCATAGATAGCTGCTGAAGCTGCATCCTTAAGGACGTCGATGCTCTCAATGTCGTTAGGGTTAAGACCATTGAGGCCATCGTTGGCAGTACCGGATACGATACCATCAATAACAAGGAGTGGAGAAGACTCACCGATTGTACCCATACCACGGATGTTTACCTTAAAGCCCTTACCCGGCTGGGTTGAAGACTGAGTGATCTGAACACCGGGGGCTTGAGATTGCATTGCGGTCAAGGCGTTGGCGGTATTCATTGAAGCGATCTGCTCACCGGAAACCTGGAAAGTAGCACCGGTCACCAGTTTCTTCTTCTGAGTACCGTAACCAACGACAACAAGTTCGTCAAGGTTGTTGTTATTTTCCTGAAGCTCTATATCGACAACGTAAGTTTTGCCAACTTTTACTTCTGATGGAAGGTAGCCTACGTAGCTTACTACAAGGATGTCACCGGGCTTGGCATTGATGGTATAGTTACCGTCAATGTCGGTAGCTGTTCCATTCTGAGTCCCTTTGACCATCACGGTAGCGCCAATAAGGGGTTCCCCATTGGGGTCTGTGACTGTTCCTCGAATCTTACCGTCAGCCGGTGCTTGCGCCTGCGGGACAGGAGCTGCATACGTCTGAGGCACACTACATGCAAGCGCAGATAAGACTGCGCCTGTCAAGAGTACT
>CAYSMP010000273.1:0-3007 GCA_964432215.1 uncultured Sangeribacter sp. | reverse complement strand
ATCTTTTTTTCATTCAAATTAAGAAACGATTTCAAAAAGATACAAAAATATTAAATAATTCTTAGAAATTGGCAAAATGATATATTTTATACCGATTTCAGTATTATTTCATAAATGTTGCATTTCGTTGCATCCTTGTTTCATGTTAAGAAACATATTTTTAATATGAATTTTTTTTGGGAGGTTAATATATGTGAAGCGCACGGAGTGCGCTTGCTACTAATTTTTGCTTTGATTTTGTTTCTTATTAGCTGTATTAGTAGTAAGCGCACTCCGTGCGCGTCATGCAGTATGTGTAGGATTTGGCCTTATGGTTGATAGAGGAAGCGCTTTATACTGCGCTTGGGTGTCTTTTCAAACTCCTTGTCGAAGACACGTATCTCAGATATCTTTGAGTAGCCCGGTAGCATTGGGTTGAGCTTCTTGAGATCTTCTTCCATCACAGCGTCTACATCTTTTCCGTCTTTCTTGATGGCATCAAAATCTGGATATACAAGTGCCACCAGTTTCCCGTGATCGTCGATGACAACAGATTCTACTATGTAAGGGAGATTATTAAGTTTCTGCTCTATTTCTTCCGGATATATGTTTTGTCCGGAAGGACCGAGGATCATGGTTTTGGAGCGACCCATGATGCGGATATTCCCGTCGCGGTCGCAGGTGACGAGGTCTCCGGTGTTCATCCATCCGTCGGGTAGCATCACTTCCTTAGTGGCCTCTTCATTCTTATAGTAGCCTTTCATTACATTGTCACCGCGTACCCATAAGTTGCCGGGTACGGTTTCCGGATCAGGTGAATCAATGCGTGCCTCCATGCGCTCAACAATTCTTCCTACAGTGCCTGGTTTTTCTTTGTCAGGGGTCTCATACGTGATGAGAGGTCCACATTCTGTCATTCCGTAGCCGACGGTCACGGGGAATTTTATCTTCATCAAAAATTCGTTTACATCCGCATTGAGTGCCGCGCCGCCGATGATGACCTGCTTCACCTGGCCGCCGAGAGCTTTTACCAGCTGGTCTTTTATTTTGCGGTATATAATTCCATTGATCAAAGGAATCTTCAAGAGAAATTTCATCTTGGGCTGATTGATGACCGGGAAGACCTTTGTCTTCACAATCTTCTCAAGCACGAGAGGAACTGTGATGATAAGCTTAGGCTTGACATCGGCGAAGGCTGCAAGCAGGATGGCAGGGGAGGGCGTACGGCCAAGGAATGTGCAATGGCAACCTTTTGCAAACGGATGCAGCATTTCTATCACCATGCCATAGAGATGGGCGAGGGGAAGCATATTGAGCACCCCGTCGCCCGGACGGAGAAAGGTGAGAAATTCCATACAGAACTTTATATTGCTCCATATAGAGCGGTAAGGGAGCATAACGCCTTTGCTCATACCGGTTGAGCCTGAAGTGTAGTTGATCACAGCGAGGTCATCAGGATTGTCCTTATACCAGTGGATATCTTTGGTAGAAAAACCATGAGGATATTTATCTTTGAAGAATTTGTTGATGTTGTCATGGGCAATGGTGAGGTTTTCAGAGCGGGAATACGGCATCCCGAATTCACTTATGAAAATAGCTCCTTCCAGAGATGGAAATTCGAGATTGTCAAGATGTTTCCATATCGCTTCGTCTACAAAAAGAATCTTGGCATCGGAATGATTGACGAGATGGTGTATGGTCTCCGGTTTGAATTCATGTAGGATAGGCACTGCTACAGCTCCGTAGGCCAGACATGCGATGAAGGCGGTAGCCCACTTCGCTGAGTTCTTGCCGCAAATAGCCACTTTATCCCCTTCTTTGACGCCTGCAGCATCGAACAAGATGTGAAGCTTCGCTACCATCTCAGCTACATTCGCAAATGTATGTGTCGCCCCCTTGTAGTCTGAAAGGGAGGGTAGATCCCAGTTGCGTCTTACGGAAGCCTCAAGGATAGCATTGAGGGAATGGGGGATGTTTTTGAAATATTGGTCAGTATCCGTGATTTCTACGGCAAAAGCCGCCTGTTCGTCTTTTTTCATAGTCGATAGATTATAGTGGTGTTTATTCTATATTTGAAATTACGAATGCACACAAATGAGCATTATGTGCACACTCCTATATATAGAACAAAGAAAGGGTCCGCTTGTTTGCGGACCCTTATATAAATAATTTGATTTAAAATCAATCCTGGTTGAGGTTTACTCGCTTGAAGTCTACTACCACGCAACCTTTGACCTCACCGTTGAGATATTGGCCTACTGTAAGCTTCGCATCGCGGTGGTATTCCTGCTCCATGAGGCAAGATTCCTTGAAGAACTTGTTGAGACGACCGTTGGCGATGTTCTGGATCATTGCTTCAGGAAGGTTTGCTGCCTTTTCAGCACCTACCTTGGCAGCGATTTCAGCAGCCTTGTCAGCTTCTTCGCGTGTGAGCCATCCCTTGGCGATGTTGCTCTCCACGTGGTCTGCGCTGTCTACGAGGTTAGGATTGATGCCAGCCTTGCGGATAGCAGCCTCAACTGCTTTCTTCACCTGCTCTTCCTTAGTCTTTTCGATAGCTACATTGAGCTCGCTCTCTACAACGTGAGCGTCTACGTGGTCACGGTCGATAGCGAGTGGGTTCATAGCAGCCACCTGCATGCAGATTTCGCGGCCTATTGCATTGTCTACGCCTTCTACGCTGAGACCAACGATAGTGGCGAGCTTATTGCCGAGGTGCTCGTAGGCTGCTACAGATGGAGCCTCTACACATTCGTATGCACCGAGTTCCATCTTTTCACCGGTCTTACCGATTTCGTCAGTGATGAGCTCTGCTACTGTGCGGCCCTCGAGGGGGAGAGCCTTCACTTCGTCGAGAGTCTTGGCTCCGGCTGCTACAGCTGCATCAAGGATCTTCTTGGTGAGGGCGCGGAAAGACTCATTCTTAGCTACGAAGTCAGTCTCACACTTGAGGGCTACGATTGCAGCGAAGCCTTCCTTAGTGCCGGCGAGAACGCAACCTTCAGCAGCCTCGCGGTCTTCACGCTTA
>CAYSMP010000272.1:0-3029 GCA_964432215.1 uncultured Sangeribacter sp. | reverse complement strand
GCTACGTTCGGGACGTAGAGGTCGGGCGTTCGAGTCGCCTCACCCCGACAGAAACCAATTAAGGAGTCTAACTCATAGAGTTAGACCCTTTTTCGTATTGGTAGCAATCTAATAGTTCTTGGATTTTAAGGATGTCAATAACCTGTAGATAAAGTTTGTAAAAAATTGAAAATAATAAATATAATTAATAGACAAGCCAAATATAGACACGCCTTGGCATGGTATATAGTAGTGTTTGTGTGCATGGCCTTTGATTGGTGGCTCATGAAAGTGGAGTTGGAGGTAGAATACTTTAATGTGATAGGGAGTATACTGAAGTGTCTCGGTGATATTGCTCTTATTATGCTTCCCTACTGGCTGCTACCTCCGAAATGGAGATGGAGTGCGCTGTTGCCTCTCTCCTTGATGTCGTTGTGGTGTGTGGGTAATCTGGCTTACTTCCGCTTTTGGAATGATATGATTCCACCGGCATCCATTTCTATGGGTGGAAATGTCGACGGAAACCTTATGGAATATGGAATTGCTCTTCTCAAGTGGAGTGACTTGATGTTTGTATTGACGCCATGTCTGGCATGGATAGTGCTGCGACGGGTGAGGCCATGTATGTCTCCGTCGTTCGATACATCCGAAAAGCTTATCATGGTCGTTGTGTCCGTAGTCGTCGGGTGCCTGGGACAGGTATCTTATTTAAAGACCTCCTACAGCTGGCATAGTGAGATAGGGAATAGAGATGCCGCTGAAGTTGTGTATGACCATTTTGTCGGACCTTATGTCCCTGATGATATAGTGTACTCATCGCAGCGGCAGTTATATGTAAGGAATGGCTTAGTATACTATGTTGGGCGATTCATCACGGAGATGTTCGAGGTTCTGACAAGTTCCATAGATTTAACGGGGGAACAAAGAGATGAAATAGCTGAATTTCTAAAAGAATATCAACATGCAACACTCTCTCCGGATACAATTGTTTCAAGAGATTCCATGAATGTAGTCTACATAATAGTGGAATCATTGAACTCTGATGTAGTAGGAAGACGTATAGCTGGCACGTCGGTTATGCCGGTGCTTGATTCGCTGGCCAGAATGGATGGAACGGTAGTTTTCGACAATGTTGTGAGCCAGATAAAGGCTTCAAGTTCGTCTGACGGACATTTGCTGCTCATGACAGGACTTCTGCCACCAGAGAAAGTGGCATACTCGATCTCATACGGCTCTCACAATAAATTCCCGTCGCTCGCAGACGCTCTTCCAAATCATCATAAGTATCTCTTGCTTGCTGATGATGGTGTATGTTGGAATGAAGGGAATACGTTGCGAAATTTCGGGCTTGGAGAGCCACTTGCTTTACAGGATCGTCCAGCATATGATGCTAAAGTGTATGGCCGTGACGGGGCTATGTTCATGCAGACTATAGATATATTGAAGTCCGGAATGGTAAAGGAGCCTTTTTTCATGACGCTTATGACCATATCCATGCATATACCATTCATAGAAGAGGCTTGGCCGCTTCCAGCTGATTTAGATTCGGCCATCGGTCTGTCAAATATGGAAAAGAATTATGTCAATATGTGCCGCAATACGGATAGGTATATAGGTGACTTTTTGAAAGCACTTCCACAAAATACTCTTGTTATCATCGCTTCAGACCATCACCAGTCTATAGCATCTGATGGTATAGAGGAACAAAAAGCTTTCTATATGGCGGTCAACACCGGACGTACTGAAAGAATATCAAGAACTGTCGGACAGGTGAATCTATTCCCTGCCACATTAGATATATTGGGAAAGAGAATGGCCTATGGAGGGCTTGCTCCATCAGCATTCAATCCTTGTGTCGACGGCACGATAGATTCTTATGGTAATAAGTATGGCAATCTATCCTTCGAGACACTTGACACTCTTACCAGGGCCTACCGACTCTCTGACTTGATAATAAGAGGAGATTATTTTAAGGAAGATTCCCTTCTATCCAAAGGTCTATGATGCGCCGAGAAAGAGATGGTTGTGAGGGTAGAGGAGGATGTGAGTCTCTGGTAAACCAACCGGCGGAGGTCAGTTCTCCATCTGAGAGGTTGATTTCACCGCTTTCGTAGTCGGCGACGAAGCCTACCATCATTTGTCCTGGAAAAGGCCAGCTCTGACTTCCTATGTAGCGTATGTTGGAAATATTAAGCGAGGTCTCTTCCTTTACTTCTCTGGCCACACATTGCTCCAGGGTCTCACCTGTCTCTACGAAACCGGCAACGAGTGCATGGACATCGGAATGCTTGAAATTAGCAGCGTGTACGAGTAGGGCTTCTTTTCCATCTTTTCGTGTGACAAGCACAACCATAGCAGGAGAGAGCTGTGGCCAGATCTCACGGCCGCACGTCTGGCACTTCAAGGAGATTTCGCTTGACTCCATCATTTTTCCTCCACAATAACCGCAGTATTTGTGAGCACGATGGAAGTTGGATAGTTCCTGAGCTCGGGCAGCTTGCTGCCACTTGGCATCGCCCAGGCGTTGCCATGCCTCGCGTAGTTCCACCCATTCGGCATCCTTGCTGCGATGCGCGAAGTCATTGCCATTTAAGGCCACGCAGCCATCTTTAAGAATAATGTGTTCCATTGAGAAGTGACGTTTTTATCATGGGAATAGTATTAATTATAGCAATTTCACCCTTTGGATGAGGAGTTTGAGTCAAGCATTTCTTGAGCTGAAAATCCGGTTATGGGGTGGTGCCATTGGGGTGCAAGCTCTGCGAGGGGTTTGAGGAAGAAGTCTCGTTGTGCGAGATAATGATGGGGAATATGCAGGGTCGGGGAGTCGTAGGGAGCTCCATCTGTGGCCATAATGTCGATGTCTATTTCCCGATCATTGTATGAGCCGTCCCAGCGGCGGTGGCCGCGCGAAGAAATACCCTTCTCTATAGCCTGGAGTCGCCTGAGGACTTCTTCAGGATCAAGTTCGCTTTCAATAGTTAGACCAATATTTACAAAACGATTGGTGGAGTTGAACCCCCAAGGGTCCGACTCCACCTTATGGCTTG
>CAYSMP010000271.1:0-3081 GCA_964432215.1 uncultured Sangeribacter sp. | reverse complement strand
CATGTACAATCATTGAAAATCAATAATATATGGTAGTTTAATTATCTCTTAAGAATAGATATTAAAATTTGCTAAACATTTAAGGTCCTACCACATTTAATTTCTACCCTCGTTTTTACGCTTCTTCTACCTTACTATTATTACACTTACTGTCATTACAGACTTTCAAAAGATACTTTTTTACTTAGATCCCTTACTCCCAGCCTGTATTGTATCCGATTTCATACCATAGGCCGACATCCGGATGTCTCAGCTCCGGATAACTACCTTTTTTATCCATTTCTCCCAAATGCCCATGACCAAGAAAAGAACTAACAACTCAAATATAAAATTCGATTTGCATATTAGCCAATTATTTTGTACTTTTGCAAGTTGAAAGGGAATGGTAGGGCCCAGAGTCCCATCCTCTAAGTCTTAAACAACGGATAACAATACCTTTATGGATATCTCGTACAAGTGGCTTAAACGCTATATTAATTTCAACGAGTCGCCCAAGGAACTGGCGGCTGCGTTCACTTCCACCGGTCTGGAATGCGACCAGATTGAAGAGGTGGAGTCAATCCGCGGTGGCCTCCGTGGCCTCAAAATCGGTAAGGTCCTTACTTGTGAACCTCATCCCGACAGCGACCATATGCACGTGACTACTGTCGACGTGGGTGGCGACGCTCCCCTCCAAATCGTATGTGGCGCGCCAAATGTTGCTGCTGGCCAGACAGTGGTGGTGGCTACCATCGGAACTGTCCTATATGACGGCGACAAGGAATTTACTATAAAGAAAGGTAAGCTGCGCGGGATAGAATCTCATGGCATGATATGTGCCGAAGACGAAATTGGTCTCGGTCATGACCATGCCGGAATCATGGTGCTTCCTGATGATGTGCCAGCTGGTACTGAGGCTGCTGCATATTTTAATGTGGAGAGCGATTACCGCCTGGAGGTGGAACTAACCCCCAACCGTGTAGATGCTGCCAGCCACTATGGTTGCGCTCGCGACCTAAAAGCTTATCAGTGGGCTCGCATTCTTGAAAAAGGTGATGCTGCCGGTGTCGAAATGCCTGAAATCAGTGTGCCTGACATATCCGGTTTTTCTGTGGATCGTAAAGACGGCGCTGTCGCTGTAGAGGTGGAAGACTCAAAACTTTGCCCAAGATATTGCGGCGTGACTATCCGTGGTGTGAAGGTGGGTGAGTCTCCTGATTGGCTTAAGAATCTTCTTGTAGCTGCCGGTCAGCGTCCTATCAATTCGGTAGTGGATATCACAAACTTTGTGTTGCTCGGTATCGGACAGCCTCTCCACTGCTTCGACCTTGCTAAGGTGGCAGGAGAAAAGATTGTGGTGCGCACATGTCTTGAAGGTACTAAGTTTACAACACTTGATGAAACAGAGCGTACGCTCAGTGATAAGGATCTTATGATCTGCGATGCAGAGAAACCGATGTGTATCGCCGGTGTTTTTGGAGGCCTTGATTCGGGTGTGACTGAAGAGACAACCGATGTCTTCATCGAAAGCGCATATTTCAATCCGACTTCAATCCGCCGTACGGCACGTCGACATGGCCTTAGCACAGATGCATCATTCCGTTACGAACGTGGCACAGACCCTAATATGTGCGGATATGCCGCAAAACTGGCAGCTGTGCTTATCCGCGAGATTGCCGGTGGCGAAATTTGCGGTGAGGTTGTAGACTTATATCCGGAGCCTGTTAAGCCGGTTGAAATGGACTTCTCTCTTAAGTATTGCTGTGACCTTATTGGTAAGGAGATTCCGCGAGAGACCATCATTGGGATACTCCGCGCGCTTGAGTTTGAAGTGAAGGAGACCGATGACAAAGATGTGCTTTCTATAAAGGTGCCTACTTACCGCGTAGACGTGACGCGCCCATGTGACGTGGTGGAAGAAATCCTACGTATATATGGCTACAATAATGTTGAATTTGGCACTGAGATGCACGCCAACCTTTCGAAGCGTACTGCTGTCGATGAGGCTTACGCGCTGCAACAGGTAATCAGTAACGATCTTTCCGGTCAGGGATTCCGCGAGATTATGAACAATTCTCTCTCGGCCGTGAAATACTACGACGGAAATACCGATTTCCTCCTCGAAAACTGTGTAAAGGTCATGAATCCTCTGAGCAACGATCTCGGAGTTATGCGTCAGACGCTCCTGTTTGGTGGGCTCGAGAGCATTTCACATAACGTAAACCGCAAGGCAGCTGACTTGAAATTCTACGAGTTTGGCAACGTATATGTTTTCGATCCATCAAAGGAGAAGACTGACGAAAAACCTCTTGCTCAGTATTCCGAACACATGGAACTTGCACTTTGGATGACAGGCAATCTGCAGACTGCAGGTTGGAATCGTCAGGTAGCGGAAGCTACTGTCTTTGACCTAAAGGCAACGGTACTAAATATATTCGCCAAATCTGGTGTGGCAGTGTCCGGCCTTAAAATGACTCAGGGTAGCGATGCTACCTTTAGTGCTAAGCTCGACATCGCTCATCGCAGTGGCAAACCGCTCGCTACTCTTGGCATCCTAAGCCGTAAGACCCTTAAGATGCTCGATATCGATCAGGAAGTATGCTATGCAAGCATAGACTGGAACTATCTATGTAAGCTGGCTGCAAAGTACCAGACCGTTTACTCTCCGCTTGAGAAGACTCAGCCTGTAAGACGCGACCTCGCCCTGCTTCTTGACACTGCTACAACTTTTGATGCAGTGGAACTGTGTGCGCGTAAGGCCGGTGGCAAACTACTTCGTGATGTAAGACTCTTCGATGTATATGAAGGTAAAAATCTCCCGGAGGGCAAGAAGTCGTATGCTGTGGCTTTTACAATCCAGGATCCTGAGAATACACTCAAGGATAAGCAGATCGATGGAGTGATGGACAAAATCATCAAGAGTCTACAGCAGCAACTTGGCGCTACACTAAGATAAAGATCAAAATAATCAGAGCACTCTGATTACTCAATATCCCCACAACTCAATAACCTCACAACTCAACAACTTAACAACTCAACAACCAAATATGGGAAGAGCATTTGAATTCCGCAAGGCCCGCAAGCTCAAACGCTGGGGCAATA
>CAYSMP010000270.1:0-3121 GCA_964432215.1 uncultured Sangeribacter sp. | reverse complement strand
ACACCATACTGCTGAGCGAGGACAGCGACGGCATAGGAGACCTTCTCGCCACGGGCGACCATATCGGTGAAGGCAACGAAAAGGTCGACAAAGTCGGCATCGTCGAGACGGATGCCAGCCTGACGGAGACGAAGGAGGAGCTCACGGTTGAAATAAAGGATATCAAATATTGTCATATCGGAAAAAATTATTAATTTTGCAGAGTCTCACTTATAAACACGAATAACCACTGGGCGAGAAGAGGGCATGCTGCCCCCGGCTCGCGCCCAGTGGTGCTTCGTGTTAAAGAGTAAGTGAGACGACTATTTGACAAGCCGGGGGCATTTTTTATGCCATGCCCGGAAGAGAGGAAAGATTATTGAAGATTTATCATAAAATATTTGGAAAAACGGGGAAAAGGGATTAACTTTGCATTACGATTCCGTAGCTAATGACTACCGATTCGTAGCAGAAAGAGGAGTGAGCAATCATTCCTCTAACTTTTTATATAACAGTCTCAGGGAATCTCCCTCTTTCAACCATATCTCCGAAATAACCTGACCATCCTTTATGCGCTGATGTATCACCCGCTTCATGTAAGCATCTGTAAGATCCGGCTTGTCGATGATGATCCTATCAGACTGAATCAACCCATGCCCCATCATATTGGAGAAAGCGCGTTTGGGATTTGTAGTAATGAATCCCTCATGCTCATACCAACAGCCATCGATGCAAAGGTCGGGACATTTCCCATAATAGGGAGTGTCCTTGAGAGAGCCATAGACGCAGTCATACTCAAATCTGGAAGGGCGAGTCATTTTGGGAGTCAGGATTACTTCCGCACCATCATTTGCGAAATGTTCGGCCACTTGCATGAGTTTTGAGAAGTCGCTATCATTGCGGTTGACAAGGTGACTCACCTCAATAGAGCCTTTCCCTTGAGGAATGATTTCACCGCGCAGCTGCTCACATTCACGAATGAGCCTGCAGGCAGCACATAGTTGGGTGTCTGGAGGAGATATCCTTGCGAGTAGCCCCTTCCCTTTTGCGATGTCGCAATCGCGGCAGCGGCGGATCGTGTAGGGGTTATAGTCGGGGACAGTCTTTCGCTCGATGCCGGGGTTAAAACGGAAAATGCCTTTTGAGTCGCGCTGCAGAGCCTGATCGCCGAGGCGCATGGCTTCTGCAGGGTCGGAAGCCGGATACTTGGATTTCCGGACCTGAACGACAGTGCATCGGCAGTTCCAGCCATTGGGGGGATAGAACTCGGCCCAGAAAGGATCGGAGGGAGGGAGAGTGACCCTATCGAGAGCGGCATGCTCAGGACGGACCTTGTCATCCTTCTGGGTGCGATACTGGAGATGATAACGGTCGCCATCCTTAGCGAACCCCTCCCATTTGGCTGCCATCTCAGCGGAAGCGGCGACAAAGTTATATTCAGCCCGGAGATAATTGGCATTATAAGTCTCATCGATGGCCCGGACATCGTTCAAGAAGCGTTCGAATGGCTTTCGATTGCCATTTTCATCGATCAAGGAAGGGAACGCCTCGTTGAGCTCATGGAAGGTCTTCAGACCGGAGAAGATCCAGTCTGAACGATGGAGACGGCGGCGCATGGCATCGGACATCCCCACCTTCTCAAAGGAGGAATCGAGAGCTGACGCATGGGCATCGATGAAAGCTCGGACTGCAGGATCGGAGAGGATATCGATGGAGAGAGAGGCATCGCCGGAAGAGAATGCAGCCTTCATCATGCCATCAAACAGGACAGAGAGCTGCTTGCGGATCTCTTCTTCCTTCTCCTTACGGGCTGCAACCAGGGAGGCATGGGGACCGGAGAGGATGCGGGCATAACGACGGTGTAGCCCCTCATAGTCGGAGGGGCTCAGTCGAAAAAAGACCTGCTATTTTTTTCACCCGAAGACAAACCTGCTTCGCCATCATCAGACCCAACCAAGGGAATCGCGATATTGATTCTCTTTCCTACGGGCATGCCGTATTTATCGGCGAAGTAAGATGGATCGACCTCATATCGGTCGGCGACCATAGTCTCGTAGGCAACCTGCTGCTCGGGAGAGTAGTCTACAGCCTCATCCCACTCAAAACGGAGGCCCTTGAGAGGGAATCCGTGTCGGACCATCCGGGGGATGAGCTGATTGTTGACGATGTCGCGGAGCATGTCGCAGTCCGCATCCACAAGGTTTTCAAAGACCTCCAGATGCGTCTCAGACTGAGAGAGTGAGGAGCCATCCTCGATGGTCATGGTCTGTCCGATGGAGAGCTTAGAGAGTTCGGAGTTGGCACGGGAGATACGTTTGTCGTAGACATTGAAAGCATCCCCCTTGCCGGACTCCACAAACTGGACCTCAGTCTCCATGCCAGTGACCATGCCGAGATTATTTCCACTCTCCATGATCATCTGCTCAAGGCGGCGCCACTCCTTCGGGTCGCGGGTGGTGGTCTTCGCCACGCGCATCGGCATACCGAAGATCTCAGCGAAAGCATCCCAGAACGCGAAGGCATTCTTCTTTGGGATGGTCTGCTGGGCAGCCTTGAGGAACTTACCAAGGTCGTCGGGACGGCCAGCCTCGATGAGCCAACCGGAATAAGGGGGCTCATGATAGTCGATTCCGGAATGCCAGTCATCACCGACATTCTGCACACAACGATGATATTCGGGAACAACGTGCTTACGAGGAATGAGACGGACACCATCGTAGCAAAGGCAACCGTCGCCATCCTGAGTGAGATCGCCGAGCTCAATAAGGGAATGCCCCCACCAGATGGATTCAAGACATAGCTCGATGAGCTGCTTGAACCAGGCCTGATCGAAGTAGTGATGTGCATCCTCGTCTTCCTCGCCTTTCTTATTAACAAGCTTGAAAGAGCGTGCCATGACGAAACCACGGCGCTGATCGATACAACCGGAGAGGTGGAGATCAGCGTCTACATCTCGGTAGATGTCATAGAGACGCTGCCTATTGGGACTATCGACATTAAGAGCCATCTGCCAGGCTGCGCGCCAGTCGGCAATGTCCTTACGGGTGAGAGCGTCGGTGGAGCGATGGATCTGCATAACAATGCTCCGGAACTTGGCCCTGCCTTCGGGCTTGGCAAGATTCACCTCCCCGTAGGGAGTCTG
>CAYSMP010000269.1:0-3200 GCA_964432215.1 uncultured Sangeribacter sp. | reverse complement strand
CCTCTTTCAAGAATGAAAATCTTGCGTCCTAACCGATAGACGAATGGGCCATCGTGGCGGTCGCTCGAAATTAAGCGGCCAGTGAGTTTACGTGCTTCTGGAGCGAGCTCTTGAGGTTAGCGGCCTTGTTTTTGGAGATGGTGTTTTTGCGGGCCAGCTTGTCGAGCAGAGCGGTCAGCGCGTTGAGGGCCTTCTGGGCTTCAGCCTTGTCGGTCATTTTGCGGATGCGACGAACTGCGGTACGAGCGGTTTTCTCGTAGTAGCGGTTGCGAAGGCGGCGGCTTTCGGTCTGACGGATTCTCTTAAGCGATGACTTGTGGTTTGCCATTTGAAATGAGTTGGTTCTTTTATAAGTTCTTTTTATTGATTAGTAGCCCATAGGAGAATCGAACTCCTCTTTCAAGAATGAAAATCTTGCGTCCTAACCGATAGACGAATGGGCCGTCAGCGTTGAATTGCGAGTGCAAAGTTACGACGTTTTTTTGAACTATGCAAATTTTCTTGTAATTTTGCGTAAAATTTATGCAAAAAAGTTTGAACATACTTCCGCTGAGGCTCACTCAGCATTCCGACCGGACGTCGATTCTGCAGGCTTATTCGCTTGAAATGGGCGCTGTTAGCTTCGCTGTGCCTGCCGGCTCGGGCCCGGGAGCCGCCCGGCGGCGTGCCCTGTTGCAACCGCTCACTCCGCTGGAGGTCGAGGCCTCGATTCGCCCCGGAAAGGAGCTCCACACCTTTCGCGAGCCGCGCGCAAAGGTGCTTATGCACACTATTCTGATGTCGCCCGAACGGTCGGCTATGGCAATGTTTATTGCCGAAGTGCTCCAGACTCTGCTGCGCCAGGCCGATGCGGATGCCAACACATATTATTATATAGAGGCGGCTGTTGAGCGGCTCAACAGCCCGCAAACCGCAGTGGCCAACTTCGGGCTGATGTTCCTGCGCGGGCTCTCGGCGCTGCTGGGCATAGAACCCGACGGCGGCGATTATCGCCCGGGAATGCTTTTCGACATGGTCGACGGCTGTTTCCGCCGGTCGGCGGCGTTGCATGGCCATTCGCTGTCGGTCGCGGAGTCGGCTGCGGCGGCGCGTCTGCTCCGCATGAGCTGGGACAATCAGAGCCGTTTCCGCTTTTCAGCCGCCGAGCGGCGCGCGGCGTTGGAGCGGATGCTGGAGTATTATTCCCTCCACTATGCGCCGCTGACCGGGCTGAAGTCGCCCGCGGTGCTCCACGAGCTGCTGCGCTAAAAGAGCAGGGCTATGCGGTAAACTATGAAGGCCATGAGCCACGCCAGCGCGGTGTTATAAACGGCGCTGAAGGCCGCATAGCGCCATGAGCGCGTTTCGCGCGCAATGGCCGCGAGGGTTGCAACGCAGGGGCAGTAGAGCAACACGAACACCAGGAAACCCAGCGCCGATGCGGCCGAGAAGTCGGCTGCCAGGCGCGGCCCCAAGGCGCTGTCGGCCACTGCTTCGTTGCCGCTGTAGAGCACACCTAAGGTGCTCACGATAATCTCCTTGGCCGGAATGCCGGCTATGGCGGCCACAGTTGCGCGCCAGCCCATGCCGATCGGCTCCATGACCGGGGCGAGGAATTTGCCGAGCATTTCGAGATAGGAGTCGCCCTGGAGCGGGAAATAGTTCAGCGCCCAGACTATGATGCAGGCAACCAGAATTATGCCGCCCATTTTGCGCAGATACTGCTCGCCTTTCGACCAGGTGTGGCGCACTATGGCCTTGGCCGTCGGCACGCGATAGGGGGGCAGCTCCATAACGAAGGGCGTTTCGTCGACTTTCCACACGAAGCGGCGCAGCAATCGCGCGGTGAGCATGGCCGCCAGAACGCCTAAGGCGTAGATGCCGAAAAAGACCAGCGCTGCGTGCGTTGAAAAGAAAGTGCCTATGAGAAGCACATAAATCGGCAGGCGCGCCGAGCAGCTCATGAACGGATTGATCAGAATGGTTATCAGGCGCGACGAGCGGCTTTCAATGGCGCGGGTAGCCATAATGGCCGGAACATTGCAGCCGAACCCCATCAGCAGCGGAATGAAGCTCTTGCCGTGCAGACCGATATGGTGCATGGAGCGGTCCATGATGAACGCCGCGCGCGCCATATAGCCCGAGTCTTCCATAAAAGAGATGCACGCATAGAGAATCAGAATGTTGGGCAGAAAAACGATTACCGAACCGATGCCGCCGATGATGCCGTCGGCCAGCAGGTCTTTGAGCGGGCCCTCGGGCATATAGTCGCCAACGAGCCCCGAGAGCCAGTCAACGCCGCTCTCAATCCAGTCCATCGGATATTGGCCGACCTGAAACGTGAGCCAGAAAATCAGGAACATTATGCCCATAAACAGCGGAATGCCAAACAGCCGGTTGGTTACGAACGCATCTATAATAGAGGTGGAGCGCGTTGACGAGCGCCGCTCGCCGGTCATGGTTTCGGCCAGTGCGCCGTCGATGAAGCCATATTTTTCGGCCGCAACGACCGAGGCTATGTCCTGCTGCGTGCGCTGCTCGATAAGTTGCCGTCCGGCCTCGCGCAGCTCCGCCATTTTCTGATACTGCGGGTGGTCGGCAAACATGGCGTCGACCTCCGAGTCGCCTTCGAGAAACTTCAGGGCCAGGTAGCGTGCGGCGAATTTCGGCGCAATGGCCGTGTCAGACTTGATTAAGGCCTTGATCGGGTCCATGGCGTCGCGCAGGTCGTCGGAAAGGGCAATGTGGATATGGCGCACCTTCGGCTCGCGGCCTTCATAAACGCGAATAACGCAGTCGAGCAGCTCGTTGAGCCCCTGGCCGGTTTTGCTGACCGTTGGAACCATCGGCACTCCGGTCATGGCGCCGAGCAATTCATAGTCCAGGCGTGCGCCCGACTCCTGCAGCTCATCGAACATGTTGAGCGCAACAACCATGGAGCGGTCCATGTCGATAAGCTCGGTGGTCAGAAACAGATTCCGCTCCAGATTCGAGGCCACAACGACGTTCACTATAACATCCGGCGTTTCCGACGCCAGATAGCGGCGCACGTAGAGCTCCTCGGGCGAATAAGCCGCCAGCGAATAGGTGCCGGGCAGGTCAACGATATTAAACCTGTAGCCGCCATAGCTGAACGAGCCCTTTTTGGCCTCGACCGTAACTCCCGAATAGTTGCCAACATGCTCCGTTGCGCCGCTCAGCGAGTTAAACATCGAGGTCTT
>CAYSMP010000268.1:0-3200 GCA_964432215.1 uncultured Sangeribacter sp. | reverse complement strand
GGGGCTGCGTGAACAACTTCTGCCGGAATCCGAAGATCAGCGGGAAAGCCTTCGCAGAGCACTCGACAGAGGAGCTTGAGTCACTTTCAGGGAAACTCCGGAAGATCAAGCGGACAGGATGGCAGAGGAAGAAGGGAAGCCTTCTGAGCAATGCCATTGAGAATGGACTAACAGGAATGAACTGAGATGGAGAGTAGGGATGACTAACAAACTAAAAAATGAATATAAAAATGGAAACAACAGTGAAGATGAGCGCCCAGGATCTCGCCGAGTATGAGGCATTCAAAGCCGAGCGTGACAGAAAGAAAAAGGAAGAGGAGCGGAAGCAGCAGCGCAAAGAGTATGCAGCCCTCGTAGACGAAGAGATCGCCGCCACCATCCCGAAGCTGAGGGAAGTGAGCCGGATGCTGAAGGAAGTGAAGGAGAAGGTGTTCGGGAACTTCGAGGCGATCCTGAAGATGAAATCGGAGATCCTGGGGATGAGCCGAGATGGGCAATTCAGCCACACCTTCACGAACTCGGACAGCACACTGAGGATCATCTTAGGGGCGAACTGCATCGACGGCTACCGGGACACGGTAGAGGACGGGATAGCCATGGTGAGGGGCTACATAGAGAGCATGGCCAAGGATGACACCACGAAGACGCTCGTGAACGCTGTGCTGAGGCTTCTGAGCCGCGACGGGCAAGGGAACATCAAGGCGAGCCGTGTGCTTCAGCTCCGGAAGATGGCAGAGGACAGCGGGAACGAGCAATTCCTTGAGGGAGTGAGGATCATCGAGGAGGCTTACCAGCCGACAGTGAGCAAGAAATATATCAGGGCTCAATACAAAGACGACCAGGGGGGATGGAAATATATCCCGCTTGGGATGACGGACGTAGACTAAAAGAGAGAAGATGGGTAAGAGACTCGGACACAGCTATCAGAAACGAGTCGCGGATATCAACAGGATATATGACCAGCATGCGAGAGACGGGATTTCGAACCGGGAGATCTGGCGGCGGTACGTATATCCTGCTTACGGTATCTGCGAGCGGACCTTCTACAACATATTGAAAGCGCCGACGAAGGAGACTTACCCAGATGAGAGATATCACCAACCGAGCTTATTTGAGGAAGATGAATGACTTCAACAGGGTGCTGAGGAATATCCTTCGGGATATCGAGGTGGAGCTGAAGGATGAGTTTGACCGGAACTTCGAGCGGCAGGCCTTCTTCACGGAAGCGTGGGCCCGACGCCGGAGCCCTACGCGGCCTGGAGGGCATATCCTTGTAGATACCGGAGGGCTACGGCGGAGCATCCGGAGCGAGATCAGGGAGAGCAGCATAGTGTTCCGTTCGGATCATCCGGCAGCCGCCATCCACAACGAGGGTGGAGAAATCAAGGTGACTGCCAAGATGAAGAGGTATTTCTGGCACCGATATTACTCAGCCACCGGGAGCTTCGGAAGGCAGAAAGACGGAAGCCTTCGGAAGGACAAGCGGAACAGCCAGCTGACAACAGAGTCGGAGTTCTGGCGGGCGATGGCGCTGATGAAGGTGGGATCGACGATCAAAATACCGAAGCGGCAATTTTTGGGATACTCTCCGGAAGTGGAGCAGGCCGTGAGGGGGATCATCGAGGAGAATATCGAGGAATATATGAGGGATGCATTTCCAGACGAAACAATAAGATATGAGACAGGACCTATATGACAGGATAACGGAGAAACTTGGGGAACTGGAAGATGTGAGGCACATCGACATGTGGAACCGGAACATAGAGTTTCTTGACGAAGAGACACCATGGGAGCGCCCGGCAGTGTTCATAGAGATATTGCCAGTGAGATGGAGAAAGATCGAGAGCCGAGTGGAATACAGATGCAATCCGGCAGTGAGGCTGCACATAGTGACCGACTGGTATGCGGGGAGCGAGGGGAAGCCGGGGACGGGGAACATGTTTGACCTTCCGGCGCGGATCCACGAGAAGCTTGCGGGGCTGGACGGGACGCATTTCTATGGGCTTGACCTAACGGAGAGCGACACGAACCATGACCATGGGGAGATACTTGAGATGATAGAGATATATGAATGCGAAGCGAGCAGGATATTTTAAAGAAACGAGCCGCCAACCTCTGGAGGGATGGCGGCTCGAATTGTGTCTGGAGGGATCAGGCGGAGTGAGCCGGAGGAGTGAAAAGCATGATGTCGGTGTAGTGAGAACTGTAGTTGACCGAGGCGTTGAACTCGCGGCGCTCGCAACGGGCGAAGGGATCGCCGAGTGAAGGATTGCGGCCCATCCACTGGCAGAGCTCCTCGATGGCAGACTTCCCTGAGGTGAAATAGATGAAATCATGGCCCGGGAGGACTGAGAGGACATCGAGATAGTCTGCAAGCCGCCAAGACATACGGTAAGTGCCGACATCAGTGGAGAGATAAGGGGGATCGACCAGGAACAGGACTCCGGGAGTATCCTTAAAACGCTCAAAGAGGAGACGATAGTCGCAAGACTCAATCTCAAGGCCATCGAGATAACCGGGAGCCGGATCATAGGGAGCCTTCCGGACATTGTTGTATAGGATCTCGGCGCGCATGGCGGAGATAGAGAGACGATATTTCATCGAGAACAGGAGTGAGGATGAGAGAGTGATGAAGTCGATGAACCCATTCTCTCGCTCCTCCTGCTCAAGAAGCCGGAATATTTGCTCCCTTGCCTCTCCAGTGATGGGCTTATGGCGAGGGAAAGGCTCCGCCAACGGACGGATCAGGGAGAGGAGACGGTTGGTGCGCGGGATATTCTCGATTCGCTTGCGATAATCGTCATAGTCATTGTAGATGACCCTTGACTGAGGATGGAAATGCTTGGCGATATGGGACAGGAGTCCGGAACCGCCGAATAGATCGACGAAAACGGTGCCAGCCGGGTATTGCTTAATAACCTCAATGAAATGCTTAGCGAACATGCGCTTCTGGCCCACGAAAGGGAGGGGCGCAGAGAGATAAAGTCTGCGATCAGGATTGTGTGACATAAAAAATCAGGATTAGAACGGCGCAAAGTTAGCGAAAAGCCCGCAAAGGAGGATACCGAAAGGATAGGATCATACTGCACCGGATGCGCAGTGGGACTTGAAGCGGGCAATGAGGGAATAAACCTTGCGCTCTGAAACACCATACTGCTGAGCGAGGACAGCGACGGCATAGGAGACCTTCTCGCCACGGG
>CAYSMP010000267.1:0-3206 GCA_964432215.1 uncultured Sangeribacter sp. | reverse complement strand
AAAGATATGAATTTTATTTCATTTTAACAAATCTTTTGCATTTCTTATCGCTCCAATCACGATTTTTTATTAATTTTGCATTCGGATAGTGCCCTCTTGTCTGTTGGACATCATCCTGACTTTGTATCATCAAACACAAAAACAATATATGAAGAAAAATCTCTACACAGTCCTCGGCATGGCGCTTGCGCTGGCCCTCGGAAGCGGATTCGCTTCCTGTGGCGGCTCGAAGGATGAGGCTGCTGCTCCTGCTAAGAAGGTGAGCGTAGCCGACAGCGTGGCGCTGCCCAACTACCGCTACGTGGATATGGACACTCTGCTCACCCGATATATCCTTGCTAAGGATTACAACGAGGAGATGATCCGTATGCAGAATAACCTTGAGAGCGAGACCAAGAAGCATCAGACATCACTTCAGTCTCTCGCATCGCAGATCCAGAATAAGGTTCAGAATAATTCCTACCTTTCTCAAGAAAGTTTCGACACCGATCAGCAGAAGCTCGCTTCTATGCAAAGCAATGCTGAGCGCAGCGTAGGCATGATGCAGCAGAAATATGCTGAGGCTGCTGCTAAGGCTCAGCAAGCTGTGGCTGATTCCGTGACAGCTTTCATCGAGATGTATAATAAGAAGCATGGCTACGACGCTATCTTCAACAAGGCCGCTGCCCTTCACTTCAATCCCGCTCTTGACATCACCGACGAGATTGTTGAAGGTTTGAATGCACGTTATAATAAGGTGAAGAAATAATTTGTGAAGAAATAATCGAAGGAATATGATCAGACGTATGCGCGTATTGTTTGCTGCAGTGGCCATTGTCGCCGCTGTCATAGCCCCTGCCCTTTGTGAGGCAAAGGGGTGGGAAGCCGTGCGTGCTGATGTCTCGGGTCTTAGCTCAGTGGCGCACGACGACGATGTCGAGATCCGTGTGTCACCGGGTCATGTCGTCGTAGTCGCATCTCAGCAAGTTCAGATCAAGGTGTTTACTATCCTTGGTCAAGTCGTGAGCAGCGAGACGCTACCCGCCGGCACGAGTCGGCTGCCACTTTCGCATGGTGTTTACATCGTGAAAGTCGGCGACCTCACCTGCAAGATAGCCGTCTGACCGGTATAATCTTCCCTACCCAGCTTCACAACCTCACAACTCCACAACCTCACAACTCCACAACCTCACAACTCCACAACATGAAACAAATCGATTGGAAAAATCTTCCGTTCGGATATATCCCGACCAATTATAACGTTCGCTGCACATTCAGCGACGGCAAGTGGGGACCGATTGAGGTCTCTGATTCAGAATACATTCCCATGCACATGGCAGCTGCCTGCCTTCACTATGGACAGGAGTCATTCGAAGGCTTGAAGGCATTTCGTGGGGCCGATGGCAAGATCCGCGTGTTCCGCATGGATGAGAATGCCAAGCGTTTCATCCGTTCTGCAGAAGGCATCATGATGGAGCCCCTGCCGGAAGAAATCTTCTGCGAGATGGTACGCAAGGTGGTGGCGCTCAACGCTGAATTTGTGCCTCCTTATGGCACCGGCGCAAGCCTCTACATACGTCCACTCGAAATCGGTATTTCTCCCCAGGTCGGTGTGAAGCCTTCAAAGGATTATATGGTAGTGATGTTCGTCACTCCGGTTGGTCCTTACTTCAAGACCGGCTTCAGCCCGACTAAGGTCTGCATGAGCCGCAACTACGACCGCGTCGCTCCGCTTGGCACAGGCGCTTTCAAGATTGGTGGCAACTATGCCGCATCGCTTAAGGCCGGAGAAATTGCTCATGACATGGGTTACTCCGTCATGCTCTATCTTGACCCGAAGGAGAAGAAATACCTTGATGAGTGTGGAGCTGCCAACTTCTTCGGAATCCGTGGCAACAGCTATATTACACCCGCCTCTGACTCCATTCTGCCCTCCATCACCAACAAGAGTATCTGCCAGCTTGCAGAAGACCTTGGTATGACTGTTGAGCGTCGCCACATCCCGGTAGAAGAGCTTGAGACATTTGAAGAGGTTGGTGCATGCGGCACTGCAGCTGTGATTTCACCTGTAGGCGTGATCGACGACATCGACACAGGCAAGAGCTATAAGTTTGGTGACGGAACTCCTGGTGAAAAATCTACAATGCTCTATAATAAGCTCCGTGGCATCCAGCTCGGTGAAGAACCCGATACCCATGGCTGGGTAGAGATAATCGAGGCGTAACACGCAAAACGCATCACGCATTATGAATTATGAATTGATCATAAATAAATATTACGAGGAGGGCAGCGCCCTCCTCGATTTGCTTTTGACCCATTCGGAGATGGTAGCCCGCAAAGCCATCGCTGTGGCTGAGGCTGCTAATCTCAACGTTGACCGCGACTTCGTATATCAGGCTGCAATGCTCCATGACATTGGTATATTCCGATGCAATGCTCCAGGCATATATTGTCATGGCACCGAACCATATATTTGCCACGGCATTATTGGTGGCGGATTGCTGAGGAAGGAAGGCGCAGATGAAGCCTACGCTCGTGTATGCGAGCGCCATACAGGCTCAGGACTCACGGCAAAAGAAATAGCGGAAACGGGAATGCCGCTTCCGCATATAGATTTACTTCCTGAGACTCTTGAGGAAAAACTGATATGTTACGCCGACAAGTTTTATAGCAAATCAGGCGATCCGACAAAAGAAAAATCTCTCGAAAGGGTTCGTGCCTCAATGGCTAAGTTCGGTCCGGATGCACTTGCCCGCTTCGACACTCTCCACGCCCTATTTAATGATCAATGATTAATGATCAATTAAGCTATTCCCTTCTAACCCCATAACCCCATAACCCTCATCTCTTCAGAGATGAATAAGAAGCGCACCAGTCGGCGATCACGCACTCTCCGCATTTCGGATTTCGTGCGGTGCAGACATATCTTCCATGGAGTATCAGCCAGTGATGAGCATTTGAGAGCTTATCTTCCGGGATATTCTTGACGAGTTCCTTTTCTGTAGCAAGAGGGGTAGGGGAGTCCTTCGTGAATCCGATTCGGTTGCATACACGAAATACGTGGGTATCCACCGGCATTGCGGCCTGCCCCCAGACCACATTGAGCATCACATTGGCAGTCTTGCGTCCAACTCCTGGCAACTTCATCAGATTGTCAATATCAGAGGGCATTTCCGAATTGAATTCCTCCACAAGCATACGCGCCGCCTTCAGAAGGTGGCGCGTCT
>CAYSMP010000266.1:0-3230 GCA_964432215.1 uncultured Sangeribacter sp. | reverse complement strand
TACACATAAGAAATGAAAATGGACATTCGATTGAGCGGAAATCGCCTCGGAGAAGGCGATTTATATACTTAGGTATATTTTTTATGCTTTACTTGTCTAATAATGGCTTCCTTTTGATGCTGATAAGACTGTTTGGTGGAATCTCATTATCCTCCAACAGAGACTGAGTCTCTTCACCTTTTGGTCGCCTATAACAAATCTTTCCTGTTGAAGGAGCCAGCTTATAATATCAGTTGGCTTGTATTTGTATTTTCTTGGTAAATAACGTACCACTTCATTTTTGCAGTTATCAGATGAAATCAATACCTTCCTTGTTATAACTCTATAATTTTTGCGAGCTACTTATATTGATACCATATTCTACGGGGTTTTATTAGATTTTATAGATTAAGTAGCTCACAAAAAAAATTAAACGACAAATGTTACCGAAGCGACTGAACGACAATGCCAAGCTGCCTCAAGTATAACGGGTCGCCCAAATCTATGCGTAGTTGATAGTAGATTATTTCGCCGTCAAGACCGGCTCCAGTTCTTCCATCATAATGTCGATGTTCCCCCATCCTGTAAATGCATGGTGGATACTTCCATCTGAATTCACTAACACCCAGATTGGCACACCATTGGTATCGCATGGAAGTTGACTGTGAAGTGCTTCCAACTGCTTCTTAGTGAGGCGGTAGTGATCTCCAATATAACTTGGCACAAGTCGCTCCCAAGTCGCAAGATCGGAATGTTCGCTTGTAATATTGACGAAGTGGATTCGGTCGGCGAGTCGGATCTTAAGGTCGTGCATATCCTTGAACGCCACGCGGCAGGGTCCGCAGGTAGTCTCCCATAGGTCGAGAAGCACCGGACGCCCACGATAGGGGGCGAGTACTACCGAAAGGATGTCGGTGGAATCGGGCAGTTGGGCAGGGAGAGTGCAGATACGAGATTTCCCATGTTCATTGTTAAAGGCGAGTTTCTGCTCTAGTTTATTGTTGTAATCGAGGACGTCATCGCCGAGCACCGGGAGAAAAGTGCGAACACTGTCAATCTGAGTCTCGGAAAGCAATTGCGAATCCTGACCTATCTGCTTCATATATTTAGAGGCGAGATTGTATTGTTGAATGTCATCGGGCAGCTTCACCGGCTGATCAACATAACGGGAGATGAAGAAGTCGGGAATACCTGACATAGCGTAGCTAAGGACGGGGACTGACCAGGGATCGTCCTGCAGGTAAAGCACTGCGCGCTGACGGATGCGGTCGGAATAAGCGTAGTAATCTTCATCTGTCTCTATGCCAAGATGGTCATAGCCGACGGACTGTGCGCACCATGTGATCATGGCGCCATATTCAAAGCGATTGACAGCCTTTGCGAACTCCCGATAAGCATCGCCAATCACGGTGTCAGCGTCGATCTTCGCGTCAATGCTGTTGCGGATGGAGTCAAGATAACTGAAATAGCCCTCTTCACTTCTTGAGGGAAGTTCGTCACCGAGCTGATTTCTGTTTCGCTTTGCTTCCATCCTTTGATAGGCAACCTGCGGGTCAAATCCATGTTCGTAGGCGTAAATCATATCATGGTTGAAGCCAGAGAGGACGCCTCCGAAAGTGAAAGCCTCAGCCAGTCCTTCGGATTTGGCTTTGGCAGGATCGAAAGTGAATGACACGGTGTCACCCGGAATGACGTAGCAGGGGAATTTGTAGTCACCGATCATCACCCGGCAGTACATTGTCGTCATAGTGGGCAGACTCATGCTGAAGCATCCGTCGCTATTAAGGTCCTCGCTGAAAAGCCGGAGGGCGTCGCCGGTAAGGGATGAGTATTTCATGGTGTACTGGACGTCGATATCGACGATTTTCTGAGTGCTGTCAGGGATTATGCATCCGGTGAGGACGGCAGGCTGTCGGGAATACTTAAATTTTGGTAGTGTCTCAGCGGCGTGGCATGTGAGGAAGAGAATCGCGAGCACTGATATAAGAAAGAAGGTTTTGTTTGTTTTCATATCTAATTTTGAAGTTGTTTAAACTAATTTACGAATATCAATTATAACTAAAAAAGATTAAAAATTTCATTCTCTTTGTCAATCTTCCGCCATCTTTTTGGCGTATTTTCCTTCATTCATCAGTCACGATGCCCGCATCGCTCCTCCTTCATGAAGAAAAATCCACTCAAAAACCTGGCGAAATCTTAACAAAGAAATAAGTTTAAACAACTTCTTTATTTTATTTCTTAATTTTGTTTGCAAAGTTAATCACTATTTTTTAGACGACATACACAATAAAGTGTGCTTTTATATCTAAATACGTAGAACTCAAGAAATCGTTACAAAATTAATGATTGAGAGGGGAAATGACATAATATTTTTATTCGATTTTTTTATTCGAAATTAACAAGTCCTTGCGCCTCGAATATATCCGAGACATAAGGACTTGTATACTCAGTTTGTCTTTGCAAGAAATTCTTCAATTTCGTTTGTAGGAATGTCGGTTCTAACGATGATTCCATCTTACATTTTTGTCAGAACTAAATTATATTCATTAGGAAGGAAGGCCTGAAGAACTATCCTTGTTTTTGTGTGTTCTATGACTGTCCAGTTCCCAACTAAAGAGCCGTTAAATGTAATCATATCCTTAACAATATTATAGGTAAACCCTCCTTCATAGGCAGTGTCTCCATAGGTCGGAATACATTTCCCAGACCCTTTTGTAAGAAATTGAATGACGAAATGAGCAGAGTTGGCGGTTGGGTCAGGGTATGCTATTATAGAAAGTTCGGCATCCCAAGTTGTTGCCTCAAGATATTCAGCCGATAGTTCAAGATTTGGTTCATTGTCTTTGCTACAAGCCGTTATCAAAAGGCAAGCGATAAAAATAAAGATAAAAGAAAGTTTTTTCATTTGATTAAGTATAATATGGTTTTTATTGGCAAAATTAGCAAACCTAAAGTTTCCATACAAGACAAAAAGTTTAACGGTGACGAATTTTATTCTTCACTATATCAAGATGTTAAGTCTATGACAAATCGCAATTTTGGCGTAGGGTGTCCAAAAGTTTAACGGCAGCTACAGAAAACAGGCAATCAGAGCTTTTTCAAAAGCTTTCTAACGTATATACCGATATTGGTTTCGTGTTCGTCGATGCCAAGTTTCCTACGAATATCACTGCTTATGTTATAGTGGCGGCGAAGCTGCATATAGTTCCCGACTTCTTTCCCTTTCAGACCGATGGCATACAGACAAAGAT
>CAYSMP010000265.1:0-3239 GCA_964432215.1 uncultured Sangeribacter sp. | reverse complement strand
TTGTCCATGCCACTGTCTCGCATCGCTTTTTCAAAGTCCTCACGTTTTATCTTTTTCTTCTTGCCAAGCAAAGTTAGTGCCAATTCCTCATCATCTTCCGGCATAACTATAGATGTTGATAACAGATCATAAGCCGGAGTCAACATGTAATTAGTTGAGGGCTTAAATAGCGAAAAATTTTTCAAGTGCATATCAGCGTTACCCGTCAGCCAGGAAAAGACTATAACCTCCCAAAAGTTTACTACATCCAACATCGGAGCCGAAGAGTATTGTTTGATCAGTTTAGCAATACGCTCGTATGAACCTTTGTATTTATCCTCGGTCAGTCGCTCTGAAAGTTGGCACATATCTTCCATTGCTATCTTATCACCTTTCTTGGCACGGTCAATCCTTCGGGTTATATAGCACAACTCTCCATCCGCAAAGCGAATCAAAGAATGTGGCACAGTTTTAATACCTGCCGTCTCAGCCAGGTGCATTACCAAATCTTCATTTTCAGGAAGATTAGCGAATCGGTCTGTCTGAGGTTTTAGAATAAATCTTCCCCATAGCCCAACAATAGTGAACCGCTGAGGCTGTTCTTTAGTCCCCTTTGCTATGTCCAAAGAAAGCTTTGCCTGCACTCCCGTTACGGTAGTACTGGTTGTAATAATTTCTGTTGCAAGTTCCTTTATGTTGGCACGAGTATAAGGTAGTTCAGGAACAGATGGGGACTCAAATATTTTTCGAGCACAGCTTTTGTGAAAGTCTTTTTCTCCTTCGGCAAGCGGCTTATAACAATATAGACATTTATCCATGTCCAACCTCCATTCTTATTTCCGGTATTATACTTATGTTTCCGATGCAATCTTTGCAGCAAGCAAGTAACAATGAAAACCTGTCACGAGAAGAGATTTTCCAACTCTGTTCGGCTATATCAAGAAGCCACCCTTCAGGTATCAATCCATCGAAGAATGGAAACAACACCTTATCCCTATATGATTTTTTAGTCAATGGTAATGTAAGACTTATGGCTTCCGCCTTATCCGAACCAAGATAATCGGAATCGTAGTGAAACTCATAGCCCATATCGTCTTCTGTGAGAATCCCAGCTAACGAGGAATTGATAAAAACCTTTGCCCGTTTCATAATTCAGTCTTTTTACCAGGTAGCATTTCAGAACCAAACAAAGATAAAACCTGATTTACTTTGTCGAGTCTGAGGGTTTCCTTACCTTGTTCCAATTCACGCACGAAGCGCAGACCAACTCCCGATTTTTGGGATAGATCAATCTGCGTAAGCCCATATTCCTTACGCTTCTCCTTAACATATTTACTTAGTTGAGTCATCATATATACCCTTTAGGGTGCAAAGATAATAAAATTATTTTAATTTATACCATTAGGGGTATAAAATTATTACATTATTTTTTAATTATACCCTATAAGGTCTAATTTATTTTGCAATATTTTAAGAGATACGGTAATCAGAATAAACCCCGATGGTATCTTTTGACTATGCCTAAAGGCGATGAGTTTCATTAAAAGTCGTTAGGATAAATTGATGGTTTTCTCGGAAAATATAGGGCTTGTACCTTACTCCGTGTCATAACACCAAGTAAATACAGGCCACATTCTTTAGAGATTCAATTGGCCCGTATGCCATAAAAAAAATCATCTTTTATCCAAAGAATTTTGCATACTAAATTCATCCCTTCTGGTGGTAAGGAACTTGTTTACTCTTTCATTATCATTAAATAATGAGGTCAGATATTTACGCAGAGTCTCAAATTCAAGAAGCTCTTCAGGTTTGATTTGCATTGAACGCAGCGAACCATCTTCCTGTGGTACAATAATAACGATATTGCCGTCATTGAGATTGAAGAGTCGCATATTCACTAAAGCATATGCATCATTGGTTGCGGTCCGAAAAGCGATATATTCCACTTTATCGGTATCGGATGTCCTTACATAACCTCTGGAGACAGCATCCGGATGATTTCGGGAGATAACCTGCATATTGGTATCATCATAAGTTATAGTGTCTCGCGGCACATCAGTTACGACTGCAAGAAGAAGAAAAATATCCTGATCCCCGTCTCCGGTGAGGGTTTCATTAAGGGAGGTCTTGAAATTGCAGTTGACCACACATACCACTCTTTGCCCATTGGAAAGAACAAAATCTACGACTCCCCCTCCCATTCCATTGAAGGTCCCAGGATACAAGTCGTAATTGGGTACCGGAAAAACACGCGGTGCCATAGGTTCTTTATTCTCTTTAGGGAAATTTTCCAAGTCTTCCTTATAATGCTCCGCATCCCATTTTTCGGGGTTTTCTCTGTCAGAGAGAAATTGTTGTTGCCATTCAGGAGTCCATAACTTTATGGAATCACCATTTTGAGAAGTGTTCTGTGCGTTTAAGGGCAGAATGAAAGCACAGAGAAGTAGAGTTAATATAAACTGTCTCATATGTTGTTTTATTATTAAAATTGTTTTAATTCGATTGATCAATTATTTCCTTTACCAAATCTGAGGGGCGCACAACTCCATCTGTGTCTGTATCGTTATTGACTTATCCCATAGGCTGTAATGCTTTCATCAAAATTAATCGTGTCAAACATTCCAATATCAATGTCTTGAAGTTATAAGATGACTTTCCTTTAAATGTGGTATGTGGCTCCTCAATTAGTCTATTAATTAATGCATCTTTATTAATTGGAGATTCACATAAACTAAGTATAGATGCCTCTAACTCATTGATAGAAAATAAGGAGAAACTATCTGGATTTAGTTGGCTGACAATTAAGGTATAATATTTACCCTTTTCGGAAATCTTATTATCATAATTATCGTCTATCTGGCCGGAAGTCTTATATTCTCTATAAAGATTTGCCCAATCATACGATGATTGCATAACACGAATTACCGGGGACGCTACAAACGGTTGCTTCTTCTCTATAATACTATCATACCATTCGAATGATAATGAATCTCTCCCATTAAGATAAGATTTAGAAAAAGAGTTGGCTTTTTCTAAAAACGCATTGACACTTTCTTCGAACTCGTAAAAGTCCTTGAACATTATCTGATTGAAGTTTTTGGGTGCCCATTTCAATTTCTTCGGGGGACCCGAATTACACTCTTGGATAAAATAATTACTCAAAAATAGTTTCTCACATTCAGACTGATAATGAACTCCACTGAATTCATTTGCCAACGCCGGAAATAAAGCGATGATTTTATAATAATATTGGGGGAAAA
>CAYSMP010000264.1:0-3263 GCA_964432215.1 uncultured Sangeribacter sp. | reverse complement strand
GTATCGGGAGTGCCGTTCCCGGCAATAAGACATTGATGAGCCGCTGTGCCTTGGCTTCCAGCGACTCATGGAAATTATAGTTCATGCGAAGGCGGGGACTCCCCTCCGCCTTCGCCGTCACTTCATCAAGAAGCTTGTTGTTGATGAACATACTGTAGAGTTATTGAGGTTGGGAGTTTTAAAGTTGTGAGACTTATCGGAGTTTTTAAGGATTATCGCAGAGAATTTGAGCGATTAGATTTTTGGGTATTGATTGGATTAGGAATTGGCGATTAAGGAGGTTTGTGCATCCTTCACAAATTCATTGTAGATCCATTGGGGATGTTTGCCAAATACTCTGTAGGCTATACAAATTAGAGTGTAAAATATCATCTTAATATCATAGAGAGGGCTAATTTTGTCAACGTAAGTCACCTCCAGTTCTCTTCTAGTCGGAAAAACATTCTTCATATATTCCTCCTCATTCTTGAAATCATCACCGTAGATAAAATCATAAAGTGCTGCTGGTCCGCTTAACCCCACAGGAACCTGAGCAGCCTTATTCCATCTTCCAATCCTAAATAACTGCTTCTGGTCGTTCGCTACCGGTCTGGGACCGATCACAGACATTGTTCCGTTCAGTATATTAATAAGCTGAGGAAGTTCGTCTATTTTCAAATCCCGCATAAATTTCCCGAATGGGAAGATACGATTTGAATCAGCTCTTAGGCTTGCTTCATTTGCATCTTTCGCTGTTCGCATCGAGCGGAATTTAAACATATTAAAAGGCTTGTTGTCCTTCCCAAGTCGAGTTGATTTATAGAAGATTTTTCCTGGGTCTGAGATCATAATACCACAGATAGAAAAAAGCCACACTGGAGATGTGGCCAGGATTCCAAGTGATGCACAGATTATATCTGCACCACGTTTTACATATTTATACATGATTCCTTAAATCTATTTAATATTTCAACTGAAGAAATTCTCAGGATAAACAAGTATACTACCATATAATCTTAATTCCTAGGAGGTATTTGTTTAACTACTTTTGCTGGAGCCCCAACCGCCATAACCCAATCTGGAACGTCTTTGGACACTAATGCTGCCGCTCCAATTATTGCACCTTCTCCAATTGTTACACCAGGTAGCACCATCGATTCCATACCGATCATGCTTCCCTTTTTGAATACTACAGGAAGAACATGATAAGGTAATTTTGCAGAATCATCACCTCTTCTGTAATTAGTTGTATTTCTCTTGTGGCATAAAATCCGTGTACCACTAGTAATATGAACATGATCCTCTAATGTTATCATATCAGCATGATTAAGATCGAATCGACAATGATCTCCAATAAACACATCTTTACCAACTTTTGCTCCCATCCTTCTAAGAAGCCATGGCCGAAGCATGCGAGGTGCAACTGGTGTAAAAATAACCCAATCCATCATGCTTTGTAGTAGTGCATGGTATGGATTCGCAAAAAATTTCCCAATAACTGTAAGAGGTCCTACTTGACCATATTCTTCCTCTGAATAATTTAGACCTATCGCTCTAAGAAATCTAAAAGTCAGACTTAACTTTTTCTTCCCCATTTGGAATCTTAATATTTCCTTAATATTACTTGAAAAGCCTCTGCGTAATCGCACCCCCACTCGCTTCCTCTGATAGCAGCGAGACTACTGATATATTCAGAACTTCGAGGATGTGGATATGGTCGCATCACACCTCGATACATTTCTAATGCTTTAATCTTATCATCAATGCCCGTTGCTCCAATCTCAACATAGCAATTAGGAGTAAATCTTTGAAATGCAGAATTAATGGTCCATTCAGTACAAGATGGAACTTCCATGTACCATACCTCATTGATACGCTTCTCGTCAGGTTGACGTTGAAATATCCTGATCGCTTCCTGACACGCCATAGAAGTCTGAAGATGGTCATTATTAGTATCTGCAGGATGATGAGTTATAACTATATCTGGTTTGCTCTTCTTAATGCATTTCTCAATGAATTGAACGAGTTTGATGTGAGGAACTGTATTCATCTCAATATTGGGGAATGATGCCTCGAAATTCCGGTTTATTCCTAAGAAATCTACTGATGCTTGCAAATCTTCCAAAAGTTCGTTATCTTGAGGTCGGAACGTTCTGGCCTTCGCGTCTGCACACATTATTGCCAAGTCAACGATGTGACCTTCACTGGTCCATTTTCGAATAGACGCACCTGCTCCCAAAACTTCATCATCGGGATGTGCCACAACAATTAAGAAATTCATAATATGCCATAGTTTATTTGTTCTGTTTTATTATTTTGAACTTTGATTTTATAAAAACATCAAGAAAAAGAAAATCTAATGATTCCAGATTATTTTAAATAGTCCTGAACTTAATTTACGAGGAACCAATCTTCCGACAATTCTTATAGCTGAATTCACAAAAAGATCATAGGCCGAATAAAAACCCATCTTATAAAATTCATTTAAGTATCCTAATTCGCGTTTTAGATAAGCCAATCCATGCCTACGCGAAATTTGAGTTGGATAAGTTCTAACATAATATAGTGGTTCTTGAATGTTATAAAATTTTGCGCCTGACATAATCATTCTTATCCAAAGATGATAGTCTTCATAATAAAGCTTTGAAAGATAATTTCCTGCATTCAAAATTGCTTCTTTACGCATCATTGTAGCAGCATGGCAAATAGGAGTTCTCCTCTTTGCCATTTTTACAATATCATCATGCAACTCAGGTTTCTTTTTTTTAGCTATTATATTAGAAGGTGTATCTACAAAAATAATGGGTATACAACTTACTACATCAATATCTTGTTTTAAAGCGATCAGCTCTTTTTCAAATCTATCTGCAGGTATAATATCATCCGTATCCATCCTTGCTATGATATCATATTTACAAGCAACCACACCTTTTCGCAAAGAAAGTCCTAGTCCAAGATTTTCACTATTTGCTATTATATTAAATATGGGGTATTTATCAGAATATTGTTTAATAATCAAATCTAACTCTTCCGTAAGAGGTCCATCTTTAACAAGCACTATCTCATTAGGTTGTATAGTATTAGCAAAAATACTATCTAATGCTTCTTTAAACCATATAGGATTCTCATTCTTGTACACAGACATTAAAACAGAAAATTTTTCCATGTAATTTATATATAATTGTTATTATAAAGGTCTTTCTTATTCTTCAATAAATGTTTATTCAGTCGTACCTGTCCAATGGCGTATTGCCGTAGGACGTAAGTTAGCGGAGACCAATGAG
>CAYSMP010000263.1:0-3272 GCA_964432215.1 uncultured Sangeribacter sp. | reverse complement strand
TCTACTACTATTTTGTCATCATCATCAAGTCAACAGTCTATGAAATCACCACGCAGAACAACAATTGAAATGATCCGTCAGTTTGCTCGGACATGTATCACGCTCAAAGATATGAACTTTGATGTAATGATGGCTAACTGAAAAAAGAAGCACTCCCCAAAGGGAGTGCTTCTTGATTATTAAGATGCATGTAGAGGTTTATTTCCTTTTCTTCATCCTCACCACGTTTTCAACATGATGCGTATGAGGAAACATATCTACAGGTTGCACATCAGTCACTTCGTAGAATTCATCCATCATGGCAAGGTCCCTGGCCTGAGTAGCCGGATTGCAGCTCACATACACAATAGTATCCGGAGCTGCATTAAGAATGACCTTAACCACATCCTCATGCATTCCAGCACGTGGAGGATCAATTATCATGACGTCGGGGACACCATGCGCCTCTACAAACTCATTGGTCAGGATGTCTTTCATGTCTCCCGCATAGAATAGAGTATTATCAAGGCCGTTTACCTCAGCATTCAGCTTTGCATCATCAATTGCTGCCTCCACATATTCTATCCCGATAACCTTTCGCGCACCACGAGCTACAAAATTTGCAATAGTACCGGTACCGGTATAAAGATCATAGACAAGAGGCTTCTCCGTTTCCTTCTGACACCCGAAACGGGCGACCTCATCTTCCGTCAATTCTTCACGTGGAGCTATACCGGCAAACTTACGGGCTACCTTATAAAGCTCATATGCTTGAAGCGAATTTGTCTGATAGAAGGATTTGGCATTTACTCTGAATTTCAGCCCTTCCATTTCTTCCTCTATGTAATCAGGTCCTTTCCAAGCAACTATTTCTTGATCAGAGATCGTATCGTTGAGTTTGAGATTGACTACATATAGAAGCGATGTAATCTCCGGGAAAGAATCTTGAAGATAATCCATCACAAGTTTGATCTTCTCAGGATTATCCTCTCCAAACTGAATGCATACCATGCACTGCCCAGTCGAGGCAATGCGAATCATCAGAGTACGCAGTAATCCACGGTTTTCCTTTAAATTATAGAATGTTAGTCCTTTTATTTCCGCAAATTCATAGAGACTGTTTCTGATCTTGTCTCCAAGATCAGATTGCAGGAAACACTCATCAATATGAAGGACTTTATCGAAAGCACCAGGAATGTGGAATCCAAGTGCATTTGGAGAGTCGTCGAATACCTTTCCACTTTTCACATCTTCCCAAGTGCGCCATTTCTTATCGGAGAATGTGTATTCCATCTTATTGCGATAGCGCCAAACCTCCTTGCTTCCTAAAGCAGGAGCAACTTCCGGAAGAGCAATCTTTCCGATTCTTGTAAGGGCATCTACTACGGTCTGACGTTTGCAGTCAAGCTGCCCGTTGTATGGAATATGCTGCCATTTGCAACCTCCGCATACACCGAAATGGCGACATTTAGGCTCGACGCGCATCGAAGATGGTGATACAAGACGTTCTATATGGCCTTCAGCAAAGGAATGCTTCTTGCGGTCGATCTTAACGTCGGCAATATCGCCGGGTGCTCCATAGGGAATGAAGACCACAATCGGAGTCTCATCAGCAGGTCGCATCTTCACCCGGGCGAGAGCCTTCCCCTCAGCAGCCATAGCCGTGATCTCCACATTTTCGAGAAGAGGCAAATATTTCTGTTTTCTTGCCATTTTTCTTTTATTCTATGACGATATCGTAGTTTTCAAGCCACTCCATTGTCTTTGCAATGTAATCCTCCATCACGACATCTTCTTCTACGAAGGACACCGCCTTTCGATAGTCAGTCATAATCTTTTCGATGATCGGCGAGGACTTCAACGGGCGACGGAAATCAATACCCTGAGCCGCATTCATAAGCTCAATTCCAGCGATATACTGAAGGTTGGAGATGATCTTATGAAGTTTTGTAGCTGAATTAGCACCCATCGATACGAGGTCTTCCTGGCCGTTGCTGCTGACAATTGAATCGCAACTTGCCGGCCACGCGTACATCTTATTCTGGCTAACCATGGAGGCAGCGGCATACTGAGGAATCATGAAACCACTATTTAGCCCGGGCTTTGCAACGAGGAATTCCGGCAAACCACGCAGGCCGAAGATGAGCTGGGCTACACGACGCTCCGAAATATTTCCGAGTTCATGAAGAGCAACTCCCATATAGTCAAATACGAGAGCCAATGGTTCGCCATGGAAGTTACCACCTGAAACCACCAGGTCTTCATCAGGGAATACGGTAGGATTGTCTGTCACAGAGTTGATTTCTATATGAAGGACTTCAGTGACATGGCGCATAGCGTCCTTAACGGCACCATGTACCTGCGGAATACAGCGGAAGGAATATGGATCCTGCACATGCTCCTTCTCTTTTGCTATTATCTCACTGCCAGCAAGAATCTTACGGAATACGGCCCCGGTCTCGATCTGACCTTGATGAGGACGCACACGCTGAATGCATTCCCAGAAAGGTTCGATTCGACCATCAAATGCTTCAAGACTCATTGCGCCAAACATATCAAAGCAGTTTACAAGATGCCAACCGTCAATAAGAGCCTTAATACCATTGGCACTCATAAACTGCGTTCCGTTTAGCAGAGCGAGCCCCTCCTTCGATTTAAGTTTGATAGGACGCCAACCAAAGCGGTCGAGAGCATCGCGACCTTTTGTCTTTTTTCCATCTACCATTACATACCCCTCTCCTATCAATGGCAAGAAAAGGTTTGCCAAAGGAGCGAGATCACCGGATGCACCGAGAGAACCGCGGTCATAAACCACAGGGAGAACATCGTTATTATAGAAATCAAGAATCCTCTGTACCGTCTCTACTTGCACTCCGCTGAATCCCATAGAAAGGGCATGGGCCTTCAGAAGAAGCATGAGTTTCACGACAGTCTTGTCTACAGGTGTGCCGACCGAACATGAATGGCTCTTTATCAGGTTTTCCTGAAGTGTAACGAGGTCTTCGGGAGCGATATGGCGGTTGCAAAGCGAACCAAAGCCTGTAGTAACGCCATAAATAGGCACAGTATTCTCATCAGTCTTGGTGTCGAGGAAATCTCTGCAATGCTGGATCTTCTTTTTAGCTTCCTCCGAAAGAGTAAGTCGGGCATTGTCTTTGAGTATTCTTTCTATGAGATCGTAGGTGAGCAATGAACTGCCTATCGCATATTCAGCTATTTTTTCCATTTTTATCTAATGTTTAGTAATGATTAAAAAATAACTTAGTAAAGTTTACGCTGGTTTAATGAGATAA
>CAYSMP010000262.1:0-3351 GCA_964432215.1 uncultured Sangeribacter sp. | reverse complement strand
ATCCATTCTCTGTATTTCTGTAATCGCCACCGCTGACTACAAGCCAATCAACTTTTCCTGCTTTATACAATTCAGCTCCGGCTTTTATTCGATGGTCAAAATAATAGTTCCTCCGTCCATTCCAAGTAGAGATGGGCGATGTTCCAAGCACAAGACCAACCTTTCGGTGTGGTATATCCTCAACGGTGTCAAATAGTCGATCCTTAGCAGCGTGGTCAACCAATCGGTCACAAACGACCATTACACCAATAATCAGAATGAATAATGATATGATACAAATAGCAATCTTCTTTTTCATGTAGCTGTTGTATTATATATCATTTTGGAGAACCGGATAATTCTAAATATGATGGACCTCGCATAACATTGTCAGGAAGAATATCTTGTAATTGATTATTCATAATTAGATGTGAAAAATAACTTCTTGCGTCATTACATCCTTTGTTTAGGCTTTTTTCAAGCCAATGCCAAGCACGAGATATATCCTTGGATACACCTAATCCTTCTCCATACATGACAGCAAGGCTATATTGTGCTTCTGCGCACCCCCATTCTGCCGCAGACTTAAAAAGTGACAGCGCATTAGCATAATCTTTCACTGATTCAATCCACAAATGTTTGCCCATATTACACGCTGCGATCTGATGACCCAAATCAATGGCACGTTGTTGTAATTCCATACCTTTTTGCGGGTCTGTATTGAATAGCCCAGTTCCCCAATTGTTCAATGCATCCGATTCGCCCGCTTCAGCTGCATCTTCGATAATCTTCTTATGATTGATAGCATACGTAGGAGGTTTGCCAATGGACTCATCTATTTTAACAAGGTCATTTTCCTCTACTAAAGTATTAAAGATAGACTTTTTGCGGTCTTCTTCTGAGGAGCATTGTGCATAATCTAACCATGCCCAATATTTCGCAATGGTATTGTTTTTTTCTACACCTTTACCATCATAATATATCCATGCCATTCGGCTATATGCTGGCGCATAGCCCAGTTCCGCCGCTTTGCGAAAAAGAGGAAGACTATCTTTGATTGGATCTTTCCCGGAAATATCTCCTCTGTGGATACTTATACCCAGATTGTACAAGGATTGGCGTTCTCCTTGTTCGGCTGCTTTTTGAAGCCAATACAACACTTCTGGGGATGCGTCGTCCGGCTTTCTCATAAGCCACATAGCATAAAAAAGCTGTGCTACTTCATGATTCCTTTCCGCAGCCATTTTACAGTAGTGTATCGCTTTACACTCATCTATAGCCAACCCATACTCTCCATATTGGAAAGCTAACGATAAACGATACAACTCATCTGCTATTAGTTCATCCTCATTGGCTTTCAATAGCATGCCTATGTATGGATTGAGACTCTCAATACCTGCGGAAGACATAAGACCCTTAAATAGCAGATTCCCAAGTTTATTAAAAAATCCCATAATTGTTACTGGTTTAACTTAGCTTACTGTTGTTTTGAACATACCTGATTGATATATTCTAACTCACCCACTGCGAAATCATGACAAGCCGGAGACTCTTTTAATTGCTCAAGTAGGTTACGAGCATTATCCCACATTTTATAGTCAATGAAAAGATATGCTAATCGTCTGGCAAGAAAGTCATAGAGAAAAGATGTTTCTTCTGAATCTATATGTCTCTTTCCATCGTTAAACTCGGATAGATAATGGCGCACTGTCTGGAGGGCTCGTGGATCCCCATTATTAACCAACGAGTTAATATATTCAATAATATACTTCGGTTTGTCAGAACCTTGAATTAAGTCAAGATAATATGTAGCTCGATCGAACTGCTCCAGTTCATTAAAACAGAAACCAATGTTAAAACAAGTCTCTTCAAAAACTTCATGAAGCTGCTCATAGTTAGTTACAACTTCAGTTTTTAGATAATTATATGCCCTTAGTAAAGGCATTAGGGCATCCGCAAAACGATTCTCGGAAACGAGCCATCTACCATAACCGAAGTCATATCCCAAATCTTTGGAATATGTTATTCCCTCGAGAACAGTCTTTTCCTCTGAAGATAATTCTTCTCCACGATGTGACTTTTCAATTAACGATTGTTCAATTTCAGCATATTGTTTCAGTTTCTTTCCCGGCGGAACAATATCGAAGCCTAAAATGAAACTCGTTGTAAATGGAGCATTTTTTGAGTGGCTTGTACGGAAATCATCAGGACTTGTAAAGTTAGGTATCATTACAGATACTCGTATGTAAGCAGTTTCATATACGAATGGACCGATACCTCGCAGAAACATTATTATTGAGTTATCAGTGCATAGCTTAGATTTGTCTTTTTTACTTTCAAGATTGTCAAAAACAATGTTACCGGGGCGATATGATATTACCAATACCGTGTTCAAACCAGTTCTGGGTACTGTTTCTCCTTCGTTATTAACATAAAGGAGAGCATCGTATGGCTTATACTCTAAAACTTCGGACGAGTTTTCTATGAGTTCTGTCTTCTCAATAGAGCCAAATTCTCCACGACTTACTATTGTCATTGGCCCAATGTCCTCAGGAGAGATGTTTAGAAGCTCCTTGATTATGTAGCGAAGAGTAACAGGATCTTCTTTTGATGATCGTTTAACAGTTTGCTGTTGATGTCTAAATTTGGCTTCATTCATAAGAAAAGAGCCGAAGAACCAATCATTAGGATTGATTTCATTACCATTATTATGAGGCTTTTCAGCCTCATTCTTATTCTTTTTTGAGAAACGGTCAAATAGTCCCATCTTGTGTCTTGATTAAAGTAATTGTTTTATTATCTCGGTACCCATTGAAGTATTTATCGAGAACATGAGCGAATACATCATCGGGCGACACCACATCAAAGAGTGTCATTGAAGAACGGAGCTTTATCGTATCAATACCTCCGAATATCGCTTCCGCGTCATTATTCGGAAGGTTGATAATTGTTTCAGAAACTTCTCTTAAACGCTGACCTAATACTGGGTGTTGAAGATAAGCAGCTGCTTCTTCAATGCCAGAGATGCCATAAAATTTAGCATTATAAGAATGTCCAAGATGTTTGAGTTGTGGAAAGATGTACCACATCCAGTGGGATCGTTTTCGCCCTTCTTGCAATTCTTTCAACGCTACTTGATAAGTGTCTTCCTGCGCATTCAAGAATCGGATTAGATTGTACTTGTCTGAGAGCATTATTTGTTGACTTTATGGGTGATGACCAGTTTCATCCCGGGATTGTCAATTTCAATTCTGCCTAAGCGTCCGAGGACAGACTGACCAAGAAGGAGCGGCGCTTTCTGGTTTCGGACTACTGACGCTCTTACATTTTCAAGTTCCAGTCCTCCAAAGTTTACCTTACGCAAATTTACGA
>CAYSMP010000261.1:0-3409 GCA_964432215.1 uncultured Sangeribacter sp. | reverse complement strand
TTGTCATACATACACATGCTGCCCACGGGTTTGGTCAGACCTTTGCGTGTCATCAAGACACCGGTCATAAATGTTGTGGCCACTGCTCCGTTGCCGACCACCATAACACCCAATTTTCCGTTGGGCTTCGCTGCTTTGTTTGCCATAATTAAATTTTTTTCTTACGATTTCCTTGCGGAAACCGCTTATTGTTGTTATTGTTTTTTTTCTTCATAATGCCGATATGCCCACTTGAAGCATTTCGGAAAAACGTCGGCAAAGTTAGGGCTATTTTTTCAAACCACAAAAGTATTTCAAACTTTTTTGCACTACCAAAAAGTTAAATTAATTTAATTTTATTCTATATTGTTAATTATATTTAATTTTATCATATATTTAATCAATTATGTAAATTTATGTTAATTTACCTATCTTTATCCTCTATCCGCTTTTTACTCTCCATTCACCGTTCTTTAGACTAAATCCCTTTAAATTTGTTATAAAAATAAAACTATATAATATCCCACAAAATGACTGGAAATATTTTTGAGGTTGCTCCTGGAATCACATATATAGGAGTCGACGACCATATGATTGAATTGTTCGAAAATCAATATAAAGTTCCCAATGGAGTTAGCTATAACTCCTACATTATAAAAGGCGAAAAGATTGCCGTAGTCGACACTACCGACGACCAGACGGGCACTGAATGGCTCGCCAACCTTCAGAAAGCACTTGATGGCGCCCGCCCGGACTATCTCATCATCGAGCATCTCGAGCCTGACCACTCGTCACTTATCTCAACTTTTGTAGAAATATATCCGGAAGCAACCCTTGTCATGTCGGCAACTGCCGCACGTATGCTTCCAAATTACTTTGACCCGATTCCTGCTGATTGCAAGATCACAACAATAAAAGAAGGTGACACTCTCGACCTTGGCGGCCTAACTCTACAATTCTATCTTGCCCCTATGGTGCATTGGCCCGAAGTAATGATGGCTTATTGTCCGGAACGTAAGTTGCTCTTCAGCGCCGATGCTTTCGGCACTTTCGGCGCACTCGACGCCTTGACCGACGACTGGGCAGAAGAAGCTCGCAGATATTACTTCAATATAGTAGGCAAATATGGTCAGCAAGTGCAGAATGCGCTCAAAAAACTTGCCAATCTCGACATCGAGATAATTTGTCCGCTCCACGGACCTATTCTCACCGAAAACATAGGTCGATATATCGACCTATACGATGCTTGGAGTTCATACCGTCCGGAGAAAGAGGGTGTCTTTATCGCTTCCGCTTCCATACATGGCAACACTCTCGAAGCTGCCGAATACCTTGCAGAGGAACTCCGTCGTCTCGGTGTGAAGGATGTGTTTGTCGCCGACCTCACACGTCTCGACATCTCGGCTGCCGTAGCTGAAGCATTCAAATATCCGAAGGCCGTCTTCTGCGCATCAAGCTATGACGCAGGACTTTTTACACCTATGTACACATTCCTTCACATACTGGCCGCCAAGGGATATTGCAACCGCCAGGCTGCCATCGTAGAAAATGGTTCATGGGCTCCCTCAGCCGGAAAAATCATGCGCAACATGCTTGAAAGTATGAAGGGTATTGAAATCCTCCCGGACACCGTCACCATCCGCGGAGCATTCAAAGAAGCCGACCGAGCACCACTCGACGCCCTCGCCAAAAAGATTGACGAAACAGCGGATTGACTTCAGCCACTAATATGGAATGCAGGCTTCCCAGCCTGCATTAACCACTCTGCAATAACCACCCTACAATAAAAGGACGCACTCAATGCGTCCTTTTTTAGCTTTACCCTAAGCGCCCTATCCGCTAATACGAAATACTCAAGACTGAAGACTCAAGACTTAAGACTCAAGACTTAAGACTCAAGACTTAAGACTTTTCCCCGCAAAATACTGATTATAAACAAGCCCGGCCACTATAAGGGCCAACCCCAGATAAGTCCCCATTGCAATAGTCTCACCAAGCACCATAGCGATCAGGAAAAGCGACAGGAAAGGTGAGAGATAACACATCTGATTGATAAGAGCAGGATTATCTGTAAGCCGTAAAGCCAATCCGAAAGTCAGGAAAGGAATTCCCATCTCAAACAATCCAATGTACACCCCTGACAACAATCCTTCCAACGAATCAATCTCTATCCCCACAAAACATCCGCTTACACCAAGCACAAGGCTCCCGGCAAAAAACTCCAGAAACAGAGCCACTGTACCATCCACTTTCCCATTCAACCGGTTGTTGAACATCCAATAAGCAGCCCAAAACACAGCGCTGAAAAGAGCTAAAAAGATACCAAGCACAGACACCTTACCTTCTATCCCTCCTCCCCCGAGGGAGATACACACCACACCCGACACAGAGATCAACATTCCAATATATTTGCGCGCCGGTATTTTCTCATGATTGAAGACGGCAAGAAGCACGAGCAAGAATATAGGCCAAGCATAATTGAGTGGTTGGGCCATTTGAGCCGGCAGCATATCATACGCCTTGAAAAGCACAAGATAATAGACCACCGGATTCACAATCCCCAGAAGTGCCGTTTTCAACACCGTACCTTTAGGCATTGCATTCAACACATTCCACTTCCTTTCTACAGTCATCATCACTGCATACACCAGCATAGCAGTGACGGTAGCCACAAGCAGCATATTGTAGACACTCAGATGTTGCAGCGCAATTTTAAACGCCGTAGCCACAGTAGCCCAGCTCAGCACTGCGCTCCCGGCCAACAGAATCGACTTAGTATTGTTAGTCATATCATCCTTAGGTTAAATTTTCCTTTTTACATCCTCGCGAAGCCGTTTCCGCCCACAGCTTTTGCTGTGTTCCCTACACTCCCACCACCCCACCGTTCCCAGCGTGATCAATCTCAAGTGCAAAATTACTCATTTTTTTGTTCTATATATATACACATATAAAAAAATCACAATCATGATAGACAAAAAAGAACTCCAGGCCTTCGTAGAAGACCAACTAAAGGACTCAGAATACTTCCTTACAGACCTTAAGGTCACCTCCTCCAACGAAATAACGGTAGAAATCGACAGCCTTACACCCGGCGACATCGAAGAATGCGTAAAATTGACCCGCGCCATTGAAGATGCTTTCGACCGCGATGTAGAAGACTACGAACTCGAAGTAGGCACTGCAGGCCTTACATCCCCACTCAAAGTGCCACGCCAATACGAAAAATACGTTGGACAAGACCTTGAAGTCCTCACTGCCGACGGCCGCAAACTCCATGGTATGCTCCGCAAGGTTGACGAAAACGGCATCATCCTCTCCATCGAGCAAAAAATCAAGAAAGAAGGAAGCAAAAAGCCCGTAATCGAGACCACAGACCTCGACCTCCCCTTCTCCAACATCAAAAAAGCCGTCTACGACCTAAAATTCTAAT
>CAYSMP010000260.1:0-3447 GCA_964432215.1 uncultured Sangeribacter sp. | reverse complement strand
CTATAAGAGGGATTTCTGCACTTCCGCCAAGGGCTGCTGTCGGGAAATCAAGCATCAAATTGTAGATAAGATCCTGATCATCACGAATAAGCTCTGCATTCTTCTCTTCCTGTATCACAATAAGGAGGTCGCCATTGACGCCACCATGACGAGGAGCATTGCCTTCACCCTTAAGCACGAGTGTCTGTCCATCCTGAACGCCTGCAGGAATATGGAATTCTACGATAGTCTCTTTCTTTTCCACTCCTGTGCCGTGGCAATATGAGCACTCTTCTGTTATGACTTTTCCTTCTCCGTTGCACTCTGGACAAACTGACTGCACCTGTTGCGGGCCAAGGAATGTCTGGCGCATCTGTGTGACGTAGCCTGTTCCGCCGCAGCGCTGGCAAGTGTGGAACGCGGTGCCATCTTTTGCTCCTGTACCATTGCAATGAGAGCATGCAACAAACTTTGGAATCTTTAATTTCTTGTCGACTCCGTTGGCAATGTCCTTAAGGCTGACTTTCACTGTGATGCGAAGGTCGGTACCTTTATTGACGGGCTTCCGTGCTCGACTACTGCCACCGGAATATCCATGATATGAACCTGCTCCCTGAAAAGCATCTCCGAAGATATCACCGAAATTGGCGAAGATGTCTTCCATAGAGAATCCACCTCCTCCGAATCCGCTGAATCCGCCGTAGGAGCCTCCACCACCACCTCCGAATCCTTTTGGACCCATATCGTGGCCGTATGTGTCATAGAGCTGTTTCTTTTTGTCGTCGCTCAACACATCGTATGCTTCAGCTGCTTCCTTAAATTTTTCTTCAGCTGCCTTCTGCTCGGCTTCTGGCTTATCAGAATACTTATCAGGGTGATACATGATGGCCATCTTTCTATAGGCCTTCTTTATTTCGTCTGGAGTGGCATTTTTGCCTACGCCCAGCACTTCATAGTAATCTCTTTTTTCTGCCATGATGGTGGATGATTTTTTTGACTGGGTTGATTTACTGGGCTACTGCCACTTTTGCATGACGAAGTACTTTATCATTGAGCATATATCCCTTTTGTACGGTATCAAGTACCTTTCCTTTCATGTCTTCAGAAGGTGCAGGCACCTGGGCGATGGCTTCATGGATATCGGAGTTGAAAACTTCACCCGTAGAATGCATTTCTTTTACGCCCATGCTTTCGAGATATTTGACAAGTTTATTATAGATGAGAGTCATGCCTTCAAGCACTGATTTGGCATCAGAATCTGACTCCGCGGCTTTAAGGCCACGCTCGAAATCATCTACAATGGGAAGAATTCCTTTGAGTACATTTTCTCCACCATTTTTGATTATTTCTGCCTTCTCTTTAAGTGTACGCTTACGATAGTTGTCAAATTCCGCTGCCAAGAAAAGATATTCTTTCTTTTCCTTCTCTACCTGAGCTTGAAGGTCCACGAGTTGATTTTCAAGTGTATTGACTTCCTGTTCAGCTTGAGTGTCTTCCGCCTCTCCGGCATAATCACCGTCGAGCACTACATTTTCATCTTGATTGAGATCAGCTGGTTGAGCCTGATCCATCTCGTTAAATTCTTTATTATCGTTCATAGTCTTATTTTTATTATTGAAGGAGGGTCTGAATCCTCTTTTACGGTTTTTTCTATTGTTCCTGTAGTTCATGGTAATCAAATATTATGCCAATAAAAGTTAAAATCAAATATTGACGGGGTTACATCAATTATTTCAATAGTCAAACGTTTTCAGTTGCCTTGGGGTTCATTGTAAATTAGGAAGATTTAACTGCCAACAGTATGTTAATATCAACACTTGCAGATTAAAAAAATTGCAGCTACCTTCCCAGGCAGCTGCAATCCCAATTTTTTCCATAATTCAATTTTAAACTAACCTAACATCATGAAACGATTTTCTTACTTTCTGAAATCAAAACAACAGAAAAGTAGGGAAGGTTCGGTATGTTACAGAAGTTTAATAATTGAAACATTTTTGATTTATTCTGCGTTGTTTTCTTCTTTCTTTTCTTCAGCCTTTACAGCTGGTTTGCGACCCGGTTTACGACCCGGTTTCTTCTTTTCAGCTGGAGCTTTGTCTTCTGTAGCTTTTTTAGTAGCTTTTTTAGCCGGGGCTTTCTTCTCCTTTGCCGGAACTTCTTCCACTACTACCGCTGCATAGTTGCTATCTTCTGCCTCAAGGATGTTCTTGCGGAGAGCTTTTGCTTCCTTTTTGAGCTGTTCGATTTCTGCCGACTGGTTGCGTATAGTCAGAAGGAGTGAGTTAAGTTCTTCGTTGTCTACATTTTCAGGGAACTGCTCCTCAACACGCACGAGGAAGTCAGCAAGAACATTCATATAGTTGGTGAATGCAGAGAAAGGACTGTCGTAGGGGCTGAAGGCTGCATCCGCCTGATTGTTGGTTGCCATATAGAAGAAATGGTCACTTCCCTGGAGATATTCCCAATCCTGCTGTATCTTACGGTCTTCTACCATCGAGACGCGCTCAGCAATGCCATAAAGCTTGTTGAGAGCTTCACGCTGCAGATCGTTGCCCTTCCATGCAGAGACGTCGATGCGTGTGCCATCTACATAAGAGATGGCGAATGGAACAGTGACTGTATCCACTGCCTTCAACTTGCCTACTACCTCGGAAGGAGATGTGAAGTGAACTCCTTTTTCTTTGCCGAAGCGGGGGAGAGCCTTGAGGAAGTCGAAGATACCTGAGCTTGCCGGAAGGAATCCACCGAATGTGTCCATGCTGAGGGCTATATTGACAATCTGCTCCTCTGCAGGCATCTCTGCAATCCAGTTGACGAATTTGTCAGCAGTGAGAGGATATTCAGCCCAATCGGGATTATTGAAGTTGTGGGAGATATCAGAAGCGAGTTTGTCGTTGGTGAAAAGGAGTTTCAATTTCGGTGCAGTGGCAGCTGAGTAGACATAGTCAGGGCTCTTCCATCCCAGGATATGCTTGGCTCCGGGCACCAAAACAGCCTTGAATCCCATAGTTTGCATCAGGGCAGCTACATCGTCGTCGTAGATAAGCTCTGTATTGGCAAAAACCTTAGGAGTCTGGCCGAAAACATTCTTTATGACTTTCTGCTCAACCTTAACCTGACGCATGAATTCTTCAGCATCTTCAATTGAAGCAAGTGAATGGGCAAATGTCCCTCCGAGGAACTCTACGCAACCTTTGTCGGAAAGTTTCCTGAGCAGTTCGATTACTTCCGGTTCTGACTGCTGAAGCTGCTCAATGGCAGTTCCCGAGATGGATATGGCACACTTGAAATCCTGTCCATATTCATTTGCCATGTCGAGAAGTGTCTTGCACATTGGGATGTAGCTTCTTTCAGCAAGGTTGCTGATGATGTCTTCATTGGCGAAGTCATCATAGTAGTAGTGGTCGTTGCCTATGTCGAAGAAGCGGTATCTCTTCAGACGGTAGGGCTGGTGTATGTTGAGATAAA
>CAYSMP010000259.1:0-3520 GCA_964432215.1 uncultured Sangeribacter sp. | reverse complement strand
TTCTCGCCGTGAAGGAAGCGCTCTATGAAGTTAGCGTATTTACGGATTTTGACCATTGCTGAGATTGATGTTTGAATTATGACCGTATCAAGGTGTTACTTTCTTTTCTGTGTTCCTTTAGCGAAGCCAATCTGTGAGCGCACACAGCGGAAACCGATATAGGAACGCTGCTCGTTCTGGTATTCCCACTGGCGAAGATCGCTTCGGAGATTGTGCATGACATCTTTCCAGCTACCTCCACGTACGATCTTACGCTTCATCTTATATGGATCTTCTATAGCAGCATTGTAGCGATACTCAGGATTGATGTCGCTTGTCAGGCGGTCGATACTCTCGGTGAATGCTGTAGATGTCCATTCACTGACGTTGCCTGCCATGTCGAAGAGACCAAAGTCATTGGCTTTATATGTGCCTACCGGAGAAGTGATGACATGTCCATCACGCACATAGTCGCCGTCGCCAGGCTTGAAGTTGGCGTAGAAACATCCACGTTCATCCATCGGAAGAGTCTCGCTCCAAGGGAATGAACTTTCAGAGTTTCCGGCGCGTGCAGCATACTCCCACTCCGCTTCCGTAGGGAGACGGTAGGGTTCGATATATACTCCTTCCTTGCCGAGACTACGGCGAAGATAATCAGTACGCCAATTCGCGAAAGCGTTGGCTTGATCCCAGCTTACACCTACCACAGGGTAATTATTATAGCCTGGATTAGAGAAGTATAGACGCGTGTACTGCTCGTTGTATGCATTGTCAAAGTCATTGATCCAGGCAGTGGTGTCGGGATATACATTGACTATATAAGTATTCAAGAAGTCGAAATCGCCTGATAAAGGACGTGTGACAGTCTCGCGCACAATCTCACCCTCATCTGTCAGATAAGCAGTGTCTTTCGAAATTATTGGGAGTTCGTAGTTGACAGGGTTATCTGTATTATAGTCGCGACGAGTTGCGTCAAGACGATGTTTACGCTTAGCGGCCTCTGTATGGTTGAAGATTTCGTAGCGATAATTGAGCTGAGTCGGATCAAGCTCGCGTTGCCCGGTTATGGGATTGGTGCGGTAGACACTCTCAATGGCTCTCTGTTCGTCTTCATTTGCGTTGCGCCAAGGAATAGGTTTATTCCAGTTTAGATATGGAGTTATGGGGTTACCCTCCTTGTCTTCCTCTATCTTGAAAGCCTCATTGCCTCCATAGGCAGGATCAGCAAGACGCTCGCGGATGATAGAATCGCGCACCCATAGCACAAACTGCTTGTATTTAGAATTGGTCACCTCCGTCTCATCCATCCAGAAAGCATCGACAGAGACTCCCTTAGGATTCCCCTTGATTCCCCAGATGGAGTCGTCTTTAGAAGGACCCATGGCATAAGCACCACGGTCTACGAGTACCATACCATAAGGGACAGGCTCAGCAAAAGTGCTTCCTCCAACTCCCGTCACTTCGCCACCGGCTCCTCCGCGTCCGAGTGAGGCACAGCTTGCGAGCATGAGTATGGCCGTGCATATCCACACCCAAGTCAACACGGGGTGTCCCATCACGGCTACGATATTTTTGATGTCTGAGATTCTCATTTATTTAGAGGTTGTTATGATTCCCTATTATAGATTTTTTTACGGTTGTCTCTTCAATTCAGCTTCACATCAGCCTGATGCTTCTGTGCCGGTGTCGGTTTTTGTCCCCGAAGTCAAGCTTTAGTCGATAGCCTATTGTCAGCTCGTGGCTTCCACTGGAAGCTTTGAGTATCCTTGAAGTAGGTATGTCATAGGCGTAGCCGAGAAGGAAATTCTTGAATTCAGCGCCCACATTAATGCTTACGGCATCATCCCATCTATAGGCAATTCCGCCGAAAAACATTTTGTTATACCATCCTTTAAGCGACAACACTCCTGAGAAAGTCCGAAGATCGGAAGCCACTATTAAGTCGGGCTGCAATTCTATTAACGTGTTTTTGACCGGAATATTGCTTCCAGCCGTCAGATAGAGCACTCGGTTAACATATGTTTCGAATTCGTGATTGTCAGAAGTTGCCGAAGAGGAAGTCGTACCTTTTGTATTCAGCTTCACTTTTGGAGCCGCCGGATGAAGCATTGAGACACCTACATGGAACTTCGGATGAGTATATAGCAGACCGATTCCAAAATCAACAGTACCCCCTCCTACGTCTTGCTTCGGAATCGACGGGTCATTGGAATCATGATAATCGTCATCGTCGGGTATATACACATCCGAACCACGGAAACTTGATCCAAAATATCCCACCTGAAGGCCGATGGATAGTTCACCCCCAAAAAGTTTCTTCAGTCGCCCACTGATCTGGCCGTTGACATAAGTGTTGGAAAAAAGACCAATTCCTTCCTGAGTAATGTTGACTCCACCACCCCACCGGCGTCCGAGAATTTTAAATGGGATGTCGGCTGCAGCCGTAAAACTCTTGGGCGCATTTTCTATACCAACCCACTGCATACGTGCGGCTCCTCGAATACGAAGCCAGTCGGTAGCTCCAGTGGCAGCCGGATTATATAGCGTCGGTAGTGCCCAAGCCTGTGTATAAAGAGGATCACTCTGTCCATGCAAAAGCGTTGGGCAGAGGATAGCGATGATGCATACAGCCTTAAAGGCCAATGACCGTAATGTATGTCGTAAAGGCGATTCCATTTATTCGAAATAAAAACTGAGTACCACCATGTTGCTCTTCATTTTTGTCAGCGACTGTGTGATTTGCATCGTAGTCGGGTTCTCATCAAGGTCCGGACGATCGTGTTTGAGAATATCGGTGAGGCCAAAGCAGAATTTAATTTCCGGACAGAGTTTGAAGAATGGGAGGTAGAAGTCGCATCCCAACCCTACGGTGAGCATAGTGTCGAAATCCTTTGTGACAATTGGGTCAGATCGCTTCTTAGAGATATCCAGCACCCCCATTGCACCAAGAGTGAAATAAGGCCGGGTGTTATGAAGTCTATCGCCTGATATCTTCAAGTCAAGTGGTATCACCACAAGAGCACTCTTGATATCCTGCACCTGCTTCTCGCCAGAATTGAAATCAAGCATATGGACAGTCTTAGACCCAAAATACATACCAGGCGAAAGGCGAAGGTTGAGGTATCTGTGAAGCCGCAGATCACCGAGCACGGTTGCGTTGAAGCCTGGAGAAAAATCGGGCACCTCCATCTGCCATTGACTGCCATCTTCAGTAATCAGTCCGGAGTGAGTGAAGGCAAGGTCCTGCACATGTGTACCAACCGAAAAGCCCCAATGCCAACGCTTAAGATCGGCATACTGACGGTTGGGCACCTTCTCGCCCCATTTGGCATGAGCGGGAATTGAAGCGCAGAGCAAAGTCAGCAATAGGAGAAGCCGGCAGGCACTATGTAGGGATTTAAAGATTTGCATATATTAATGTAGAAAGTAAAACACTCGGAGGGGTCTTTCACCACCCGGCACTGTATATGAAACGAAAAAATGAATTTTTTCTTATGCAATATTATGATGTTTGCAAATATTTGCTTAAATTTGCGGAATG
>CAYSMP010000258.1:0-3567 GCA_964432215.1 uncultured Sangeribacter sp. | reverse complement strand
TCCGATAGGGAATATATTATTTCTTGATAATGACGGATATCTTCAAAAGCGAGTTTCTGCCCCTTTCTATCTTTGAGCCACTTTTGAGCAGGTTGATAACCTCCTATGTAATAGTTAAATGCACTCTCATGAATATTATCAAAATATTGTGTTTCATTTATATATACGCGATTGTTTTTATACTCAACTTTCTCAACCACGTTGCTACCTATAATAGGATAACCAACTACAACATTCCAATTTGAAGAGTTTTCCATTGTATGTAACTCACGTAGCCTCTTGCCGATCTCCGATATTATGGTAAATTCGTTAAGATTCTTAGGATATGGTACTCGTGGGAAATCAACCTTTAAAAATTCTTGGTACTTACTAATGTAAATAGGAGAATTAAGCACACCGTAAATATAATCGAAAAGTTCTAACGGTTCAATGTTCTTACCAATTTGAGATTTAACTTTTTCAACAATATCCATACGATAATTCAAAACTTTTGATTCATTGTCAAAAGTGCCATTCGTATCTAAAAACGAATATACTGGAGAAATATAGCTCCCATCATAAGGAGTAACAATCTTATGCTGACCCAGAGGTACTTTTGTTACGAAGACTCCAAAATGTTCTTTCGTTTGGCGGGTACTTATTAATGCTATATTGTCTTTTTGGATCAACTGGTCATTGATTTGAGGACGTGGATAGTCAAATGCGTATTCACCATACAGCATCCATCTATAATCAAATGGACGGTATAAACAAGATATTGGAGCAGCATTGATTTTAGCCAAATCCCGGGCTTGAGAAAGTTGCCAATCCCTGTTGTCTTTTATAGAATATAACTTTCGTATTTCATCATCTTTGATTGACTTATCAACAAAGTTCTTTATTCTTGTTTCCGCGGTTTCTTTATCAAAAGCGATAGCAAAATCGTCTCTATGAGAATTTGGACCCAACAAACATATTGTAAACAACTCATTAATTGCAAAGCCCTTTTTGTATTCCTTTTCAAGCCCAAAATCTTTTGGCACGAAAAAATACATAGGTGCTTGTGGTTTCAATTCCGTGTATGGAATAGTAGAAATATTGTTATCATTTAAGAAAGAGTATTTGAAGTCTCTTTTACCGTATAAATCATAATGAAATAACCGTCCAAGAGTATTTTTTTTCTTTTTGCCTGTTTTTATAAAGAAGTTTATACTCACACCTTGCATGATGTCAAATACATTTTCATCCTTTCCACCATTGGGAGCTGTTTCTTTTTTCTTAGAATTACCATGCAAATCAATAGTATATATTGAATCAAATACACGAAGCAACTCCCAACGCATTCCACGGAATGTTGGGTTGTCCAGAAATCCATGAGGATTGATATATGCCAATATGCCTTCTCCATTTTGCTCAATGAAATACTGTGCCATTCTGATGAATTTCACATAATCGTCATTAAGCCACTTAGAATTCCTCTCTTTTAGAGAAATTTTGCCTCCGGGTTCTTTCTTGTATGACTTCATCAAATTGGTAATCCACGGGCCTTTGTTTGTACTTGCTCCATTATATGGCGGATTGCCAAGCATTACCATGACAGGAGTATCTCTTTTTATGCGACTTGCTTCATTAGCTTCTTGACTCAACCACATTGAAAAGAGAGTGCCGATATCTTTATGATGTTCTTCTAATGAATTTGTAAGATAGACTCTTATTCTACGGTCTGTATTGTGTATATAACCAGTCGAATTCAGTATCAAATCTAATTTTAGGTGGGCTATTGCGTAAGGAGCCATAAGAATTTCAAACCCATTGAGACGAGGAAGCAGATGTTTTTCAACGTAACTCTGCCACATCCCATGCGTATTTGAAAACTTATTATATATGCAGTTTACCGTCTCGGCCAAGAAAGTACCTGTGCCGACGGCCGGGTCAAGTATCTGAACTCGATGATATTTTTCTAATTTAGTTCGTTTACTGCCTTTGACCTTATGATTATAATTTTCATTGATTACCTCATGCTTGATTTCAGAGTAATCAGCCAGTCCATTTGAAAGATCAAAATCTTTTTTCAATATTTCATCTACAGATCTCACAATAAAACCCACAACAGCAGAAGGAGTATACCATACTCCTTTAGATTTGCGCAATTTTGGATCATATGAAGCAAGGAAGTCCTCATAGAAATGAATCATTGGATCCGAGTGTCGGTTATTTCCACCATACCCTTTGAGAATCTTCGACATGTCTGTTGCGGCAAACGAGTGAGCTAAATCATCAACAATCCATGCAATGCGCTCATCAAGGTCATACCCAGCGATGCTTTGAAATATTTGACGAAGAAACGGATTCGTTTTAGGAATTAAAGTTGCTGCCTCTTGTCTAGAAAAGTCTTCGGGAGTCTTGTCATGTATTCTGGCTGCAAACATTCCGTATGCTATGGTTTGAGCATAAATATCAGCAAAACTATCGTGTGTTATGTCATGGAGCAACACTCTTTTGAAAGCCTCATATTGTCCTTTAAGTTGTAGGCTCGCATAATCATCCTCATTATCAAACACTCGCTTAATAGTTTCAGCTAATAACCTGGCTTTTGATGCCATTATTGAGGCAAGTTTCCCTGCTGATGTTATTTTTTGAGGGGCTGAATTAGCAAAAGATTTAACCAGAACCACGAATTTGTCGAAATTTGTATCAATCCCGACAATTTTTTCTCCAACAACATTTGCTATACGGATACATTCCTTCAATTCTCCATTTTCATAAAAATGAAAGTCAAGATAGTCTGTAAATATTATACGGTCTAATGCCCCCTTGTATCTGTTAAATTGTAATTTATTTTGTTTACGTCCGTCAAGGTCTGAATCATCGATGTCCTTAGCCTCAACAAATGCAACAGGTATGTTGTCAGATTTACGAGATATTATAAAGTCAGGAGCACCGCAATCAATTCTTGCAGGCTCGTTTATGACTACCATATCCGTCAATATTGCCGACAACATCTGCTGTAATGCAGGTCTATAGCTATGTTCACGAGCGATTCCAGTTCGGAACTGCTTGTTTAACTCAGATATGTAGTCTTTTACGTTCATATTTTAAAGTAAAGAACGCCCATGTAGTATCTGAAGGGGGTCGGGGAGGTAACGACTACGGGGATGTTCTCAAAGTTTGGGGCGGACGCCGGATGTCTGGGGGGTGAGACGGGCGGTTTGCCGGTTGTTTTTCTGTTTATTGTCCGGTCTTTTTCAGATTGACGTTACTTATTTGCAAATATATTTAAAATATTGAGATTACAGCTATGTGCTGATGGGAAAGTTTGGAGGCGGTGTGCTGACATACTATTGGATAATTGCTTTCACGACATCGTGCCTCCGGCACTCCAATTATGGGGTTTTGCCTGCCCCACACTCCCTCGCTATGTTCGGTCGTATGGGGTTTCCGACAATCACGTCGCTCCGCGACTTCAACCCGAATATTTACCTTGACCCCAATTAATAGACACGGTGAGGCATTTGCGCTGCCATGCAATGATGGGGGGATTATGGCATGCAAAAAAAGCTGAAACCTTTCGATTTCAGCTTTTCTGTG
>CAYSMP010000257.1:0-3698 GCA_964432215.1 uncultured Sangeribacter sp. | reverse complement strand
ATAACCCATAAATTTACATCTATGGCAAAAACGCTAAAAGTAAGAGACCTGACTCTGCGCGACGGACAGCAGTCACTGTTCGCCACTCGCCTTAAGCAGGAAAACATCGACAAACTCCTCCCTCTCTATCAAGACGCCAAGTTTTACATTATGGAGGTATGGGGCGGTGCAGTGCCCGACTCAGTGATGCGTTACCTTGGGGAAAGCCCATGGGACAGACTCCGCACTTGCTCGGAATACATGAAGGGTATTTCCCTGCTCTCCGCATTGTCTCGTGGCCGAAATCTATTCGGATATGTTCCTTACCCCAACAGTGTACTCGAAGGTTTCTATAAGGAGGCCATCAAAAACGGCTTAAACGTTATGCGTATCTTCGATGCACTCAACGACATCAACAATATCAAGGACTCCATTAAGATGATCAACGACCTCGGTGGCATCGCTGACGCAGCAGTTTGCTATACCGTCGATCCTAAGGAAGAGCCGAAAGAACCGGTGAAGAAAGGATTCTTCGCCCGCCTCTTCGGTGGCAACGAGGAGCCGGCAGCCCCGGAGCTTATCTTCACCGACGACTACTTTGTGGAGAAAGCTAAAGAGATGGAGAAAATCGGCGCCAAGATGATCACTCTGAAAGATATGGCCGGCCTCGTAAACCCAAGCCGCATCTTCAGCCTCATGCCTAAGTTGAAACAAGCTCTGTCTGTCCCTGTAGACTTCCATACCCACTGCACTCCTGGCTATGGTCTTGCATCTGTGCTCACCGCTATTATCAAGGGGGTCGACATTGTAGACACAAACATATGGTGGTTTGGGGGCGGCTCTGCAGCCCCGGCCATCGAGCTAATCTGGATTTTCTGCCAGAAACTCGGCATAGAGCTTGAAGCTAATATGGATGCCGTTGCAAAGATAAGAAAGGGGCTCGTGGAGGCTCGCCAAAGCCTTGCTGCATTCGACCTCAACAAAGACAAATGGCCGAAAGATTTCGACGAGGCTTATGCCGCTATGCCGGCTGAAATCAACGCTGAGTTTGATCGCGCTATCGAGGCTGCAACCAACAACCGCGAGGAGGAACTCCTCGACGCCTGCCACAAGATTGAGGCTTATTTCGGCTTCCCGAAACCCAACGAGCTCGTGAAGAACGCTGAGGTACCGGGAGGAATGTACTCCAACATGGTGGCTAACCTCCGCGCCCTCCATGCAGAAGATGTGCTCGATGAGGCTATGGCTCTCATCCCGAAAGTGCGCCGCGATGCCGGCCTCGTGCCTCTCGTGACTCCTACAAGCCAGATTGTAGGTTCGCAGGCTGTGGCTCTTGCTCTCGACCGCCGTAAGGGAGCAGCTGATTATACCAACAAGAACAACCAGTTTGTTGGTCTCGTAAAGGGTGAATACGGCAAGACACCTGTAGAAATTGATCCTGCTTTCCGCGAGCAAATCACTGGCAGTCCAGAAGAACGTCCATACGACGTAAGTCAATTCAAGAAGCCTGAGAATCCCGTGCTTGATGAATTTGGAGGCGTGAAGCTTGCTCAAAACGATGAGGAATACCTTCTCCTCGAACTCCTACCCGCCGTAGCCACAGGCTTCCTAAAAAACAAACGTAAGGAAGAGTTCGAAGCAGCCAATGCCGCAGCAGCCGCGTTGGCCGAGGCAGAAGCCCAGGCCAATTGTCCATACGACCCGGTGACCGGACCTACTCTCAAGGCTCCAATGGGAGGCACGATCATCGAAATTGACGTGAAACCCGGTGATAAGGTAAAGATTCATCAGAAAATGCTTGTCTACGAAGCAATGAAGATGGAAAACGACCTCGAGTCAGAATTTGAGGGCGTAGTAAAGCAGGTACTTGTACAAATCGGCGACGTTGTAGCCACCGACCAAGATCTCATCGAGTTCGAATAATAATATATTGTAAGCCAGTCGAGATACACATCGTGTCTCGACTGGTCATTATGAGTTTCTTATCGTAGTTAGATTCTAAGTATCATCATATTGGCACATCCGGCATAATAGACATTATGCTTTGTGCATTATGAATTACTATAAATTTTGATACCATAAATGGAATGGTTGATTGAACTCTTATCGCCTGGCAACACGTCTCTTGCCTCGGCGGTAATGCTTTACAGCTTTATTATCTTCTCCGGCATATACCTCGGCAAGATAAAGATCTGTGGCGTATCGCTTGGAGTGACATTTGTGCTCTTTGTTGGTATCCTCCTCGGACACTTTGGATATACAGTACACCACGACATTCTCCACTTCTTACGCGATTTCGGCCTTATCCTCTTTATTTTTTCAATAGGTATGCAGGTTGGACCCGGCTTCTTCTCTTCCTTCAAGGAAGGTGGTGTAAGAATGAATATGCTCGCTGTCACCGGCGTGCTGCTTAATGCCGCCATTGCAGTGGCTATCTACTATATCCAGGGAGGCTCGAATGGTGGCACTTCTCTCCCTGAGATGGTAGGTATCATGAGTGGCGCAGTGACCAATACTCCCGGACTCGGTGCAGCGCAGCAGACAGTGCTTCAGATCAATGAAAACGCTTCCACTGTGTCGCAAGACATGGCTATGGGCTATGCAGCGGCCTACCCTCTCGGTGTAGTGGGAATCATTCTCTCTCTCATTCTAATTAAAATCTTCTTCAAGATCGACCTCCAGAAGGAAATTGAAGAAGTGGAAAATGAGACAAAAGATTCGCAGCTTGCTCCACATGTAGTCACTTATAAGGTGACCAACGAACTGATGGCCGGTCTTGATATCAGAAAAATTCACGATATCATCAACGCTAACTTCGTGATCTCACGAATGGAAAAACCTGATGGTACGATTGTAATTCCCAAATCGAGTGATACCCTTGAACTCGGTGACCTGGTGCTTCTCGTATGCTCTGTGCAAGACGAAGAAACTTTCAACCGCTTCATCGGCCCAAAAGTAGAGAAGAAATGGGAAATGGTGCAGGGACCGGTCGTATCACGTAAAATACTTGTGACCAAAACCGACTATAATGGTGTTAAACTCGGAAGCCTCCGCCTCCGTATGGGCTACAAGCTCAACGTTACGAGAGTCACGCGTGCCGGTGTCGATCTTCTGGCTACAGCCAACCTTCGTCTGCAACTCGGCGACCGACTGACGGTAGTAGGCAAGCCGGAAGACATCCAGCGACTCGGAGACCGCCTCGGCAACTCCATGAAACGCCTAAACGAGCCTAACCTGTTCACTATGTTTATTGGTATATTCATAGGTATCGTGGTCGGAAGCATACCATTCTATCTTCCCGGGATGTCTGTACCCATGAAGCTCGGACTTGCTGGCGGTCCTCTCGTAGTGGCAATCCTGATCAGCGCCTATGGAACAAAGCTCCATCTCGTGACCTACACCAACTCATCTGCCAACCTTCTTCTTCGCGAGATTGGCATCTGCCTCTTCCTCGCATCGGTTGGAATTGCAGCCGGAAAAGACTTTGCTGCTACCGTCTTCAACGTAAGGGGAGCAATGTGGGTAGGCTATGGACTTATCATAACTCTAATCCCACTGCTCGTGGTAGGCATCATTGCCCGTGGAAAATACAAGATGAACTATCTTACTATAATAGGTATGCTCAGTGGCAACTATACTGATCCACCGGCACTCGCCTACGCCAAATCCCGATAAGCTGGAAACTTCTCGCGGAAGCTATTCAACTTATCAAGCGACAG
>CAYSMP010000256.1:0-3732 GCA_964432215.1 uncultured Sangeribacter sp. | reverse complement strand
CAATGATTTGACCGTAATAATTGCTGATGTGCCACTCTCTGTTGGCGTATTTCACTGGCTTCAGAGAACTGCAACTGTTCATAAGGACCAAGATTAATCCTGCTAAAAGAATGCTAATGATTGGCTTCATAATTGTAGGGGTTATTTGATTATGTTGCAAAGTTACCTCAGATTACGACCCGATAGTCTTAGTTGATCCTCCTTTAGTCTTAGTTAGTCTTAGTTTGATGGATATTATTGAATATTTTCACTATAGTAGATCGGGGACACCAAGAACTGGCAGTGGGTCGCTGTCAGCATCTTGTTTCCATGCAAGTTTCACATCTTCGTATTCCTGATTGGAGTAATCTATCCAGATTCCATGACTCTTATCCTCAATTGCCGCAAAAGCGAATACGGGGAAAACCTTATTGTAAACTAAGGATAAGTAGCTAACAAAAATTAAACGATATATGTACAACTATACTCGAAACCATCTTGCATATATAAATGTGGCTATTTTTGGCCATTCCGGCATTGTCGCTCAGTCGCTTAGCTCGCTAAGCTCCTTCACTCCGCAGCCAGACTGTCTCAAAAATATCTCACATTTATATATGCATTAATTTTCATTAGCTACTTAATTGAAATATTTTGTATAATTTTGTATTTTCAGTCAAAAAACACAAGAATGAATAAAAATTGTACGGATTCAGATATAAGTGTCAAGCAAACGCCAATGGTGTCGTGGAATCCTTGGCATGGATGCCATAAGATAAGCGAAGGGTGCCGTCATTGCTACGTCTATCGCGATGATGCAGCCTTTGGCACAACTGTGCCCTCGACTGAAGTGCGACGCACTGCTTCCTTTTCATTGCCGCTTAAGCGAGACAGGCGCGGAAATCTGAAATATCCTCCCGGCACTATGTTTTCATTGTGTTTTACCTCAGATCTTCTTTTGGAGGAAGCCGATGAATGGCGTAAAAAAATCTGGGAAATTATACGTGAACGTAGCGACTGCCGTTTCTTTTTCTTTACCAAACGTATATCAAGACTTGCGGAATGTCTTCCAGATGATTGGAACGACGGTTATGATAATGTGGCGATAGGATGCACTGTTGAAAATCAAGCTCGTGCAGATGAGCGTATGCCTATATTTCTTTCACTTCCAATCCGTCATCGACTCGTAATTGTTGCTCCCATGTTGGGTCGCGTTGATTTAAGGACTTATCTGGATGCTACTCTTATAGAAGAGGTATCGGTAGGGGGAGAGTCGGGGAAATATGCCCGAATTCTTGACTTCGAATGGGTTCTTGACATGCGCAATCAATGTATTGATGCTAAAATCCCATTTTGCTTTCATCAAACTGGCAGCTATCTTCTCAAAAATGGACGCACCTACCGCATACCAAGAGCCTATCAACACATACAGGCACGCAAAGCCGGACTTAATACAAACGAAGACTATGAGAAAAGCCTAAAATCCGATAAGTTGCCATAATACCACCCTGCAATACCACCCTGCCGATAAATATAAATATAGTCACTCCTCAGTTAATTCAGAAATAAGCAGGTGTTGCAATACGAGGGCATTGTTGTGTTCGGTGTCGTGGGAGGAGTATAGGAGGGTGACTACGGGCTTGTCGGCTATCAGTTTCTTTAGGGATTCATAGGCTGGGTTGTTGAGCAGTTCGTTTTTATAGCGAGTCTCAAATTCAGACCACTCTGAAGAGGGATTTTCGTGAAACCATTGGCGTAATTCAGTGGAGGGAGCTACTTCTTTGTCCCAAAGATCATAGTGAAAGGTTTCGTGTGAAAGACCACGAGGCCAAAGACGATCTACATAAATTCTATATCCATCTTCCGGGGATGAGGGGTCGTATGCTCTTTTGATAAGTATTGTGTTTTTCATATTTTACAAATTTTTTTAGTTGCGTGATTTAACATCGCTAATGGGGTAACCGATGCTTACAAAAGTTGAACAAACGAGCTTCTGAAGATGTTTTACTCACAAAAGGGGAAAATCTCCTTTACTCAACTTCCGCAAGCGAAAGTTGAAGGTTAAGAAGGTTATAAGGTTAAAGGGTTGTACCTTGACTGAGAAAATTCAAATATATATTTAAATTCGCGATATAACCCTATAGCCCATTAATCCATAACCCTTAAGTTGAGCTTGCGAAACTTAAATTATTAATACTTAATCTTATTTTAGTTATGTTAGAAACAGAGTATAAATTCGGCGAAGTACATTCGCTCGCAGATCAGATTCAGCCGGCTGAGGATCATCCTCAATTCCATCGCATTTTTGAAAATGCAAACGGTGGTACAGTATTAATCGCACTTAAGGCAGGTCAAATTCTTTCAGAACATCTTGCTCCTGCAGAGCTCATGGTCAACGTCGTTGAAGGCTCCATTGAGTTCACAATGGCCAACAAACCTCACACTATCAATGCCGGTGAGTTCATGCTTGTTGGTGAAGGTGTACCTCACAGCGTCGCTGCCAAAGCAGACTCAAAGGTTATGCTCGTAAAAGTCAAAGCATAATTAAAGCCTAATTATAACATCTGCCTTTTGATTATGGAAAACTCTGAAAAAATGTTTTGCTACCAGTGTCAAGAAACTGCTCATGGCACAGGATGCATCCTACAAGGTGTCTGCGGCAAAAAGCCTGAGACTTCTGCCCGTATGGACTTACTTCTCTATTGCGTGCGTGGTATCTCACTTATCAACCGTGCGCTTAGAGAGAAGAAGAATGCTTCGCGCGAGGCCAGCCACTTCGTAATGGATGCTCTTTTTACCACAATCACAAACGCCAATTTCGATAATCCATCGCTTGACGATTATATCCGTCGTGGCTTTGAGTTGAAAAATATCCTCGCAGGTACTGCCAAGAAAGAGGGAATCGAACTTCCTGCGCTTCCTGAGGTTGAATTCTATGCCAAGCCAGAAGAGGCTATGGAGTTGGAAAAGATAACCGGTGTGCTTGCAGTACCAAACGAGGATATACGCGGCCTGAAACAACTTGCCATCTATGGATGCAAGGGTATGGCTGCCTACGCTCGCCATGCAGCAAATCTTGGTTATGAAGACGAAGACGTGTATGCCATCATTGAGGATGCAATGGCAGAGACCGCACGTCCTGACCTGAGCGTAGATGCCTGCTATAATCTTGTGATTGGTGTGGGAGAGGGAGGCATCAAAGCCATGGCTCTTCTTGACAAGGCAAATACAGAGAAATATGGAAATCCGGAAATAACAAAGGTAAACATAGGTGTAAGAAACCGTCCGGGTATCCTTATTTCAGGTCATGACCTCAAGGATCTTGAAGACCTGTTGGAGCAGACCAAAGACAAAGGCGTAGATGTTTACACGCATTCTGAGATGCTTCCTGGTCAGTATTATCCCTACTTCAAGAAGTATCCGCATTTTGCCGGTAATTATGGCAACGCATGGTGGAAGCAGACCACTGAGTTCGAGACATTCAACGGTGTGTTCCTATTTACATCGAACTGTATTGTCCCGCCACGTCCTAAGACGACTTATATGGACCGCGTATACACAACAGGAGTAGTGGGTATGCCCGGTACCAAGCATATAGAACCCGGTAAAGATGGAAAACCGACTGATTTCTCCGAACTCATCGCCCATGCACAGAAGTGTCCGCCTCCAACTGAGATTGAGCATGGGGAGATCGTAGGCGGGTTTGCCCATCATCAGGTGATTGAGCTTGCTCCGAAGATTGTAGAGCTCATCAAG
>CAYSMP010000255.1:0-3757 GCA_964432215.1 uncultured Sangeribacter sp. | reverse complement strand
CGAGAAATACGAGGATTGCAAGAATTGTAATTATGTAAAGCACTTTGATTCTTTTGTCCATAAGGCAAAATTACAAAAATTAATTCAATCTTAGGGCTGCTTGCCGGCTGTTATTTCAACTCAGTAATAATTCAGTAATAATTCCATAATATTTGAGTAAGGATTATTTTCGTCGGAAAGAGAGGTTTGTATGTAATTTTGCAACATCAAACAAAACATACCATTTATGAAAAGAAACATTTTTATTATCGCAATGATTGCCGCAATAGCATTGATGGCAAGTGGGAAAACGGTGCGTCGGACTCTCAACATCTTGACCAACTCCGTCCCGGAAACTGAAACTCTCGCCAATGAGACAATGGAATTTGTATATGACTACAGTTGCTGTATAGATACTACAGGGAGTCTTGAGGAAAACTATATAAATGAGAATATGCTCCTCCAGATAGGTCCGGATGGATTGTCGAAGTTTTCCAGCTATAAGAATCTGACCATTGACTCCCTGATAATGCGTTCTACCTCCGAACAACTGATTCAGGCAGCCCAAAGTGGCCGACTGAATAAAGGAGACTTCATGACAATCTACAAGAATTTTCCTGATGGGAAACTTACTCATACCGAAAAAATCTGTCAAGACTGGTTTCGGTATGAAGAGGAGTTGCCGGAGATGGAATGGGAACTTACAGATTCTACGGCAAATGTACTTGGTTACGAATGTCAGGGAGCAAGGTGCAATTTCAGGGGCAGGGAATGGCTTGCGTTCTTTGCTGAAGAAATTCCCGTCGCTGAAGGACCATGGAAGCTGCACGGTTTGCCGGGGTTGATAATGAAAGCTTCTGACTCTTCAGAAGAATATTCATTTGAGTGTGTTGGAATAAAATCAAAAGCAGACCGTCCTATTACTATCTATCAAGTGCCATACAATAATGTCAAACGAAAGGATTACTATGATGCTAAACATCGGTATGAGATAAATCCCTATGCTTATGCGGAGACAACTGCAGGAATTCATATCAAGGTCACTGATACATCAGGCAATCCTACTCTGGATGCCTATGACCCGATTGATTTATCTTACGATTTTCTTGAGCTTGATTGGAGAAAATGATCAGATACGTGTTAATCTTCGCATGCTATTTGCTCGGACTGCTGTCGGCAATGGCAGCAGCTACGAGTGAATTGAGGGGAAAGGTCAAGGATGCAGAGACTGGAGATCCTATTTCTGGAGCCATAGTTAAAGCTAAAGGAGCGTTTGCAACTACTGATAAAGATGGACTATTTGTTATAAAACTGAATGCTTCTGTCGACTCTGTTTCTTTCCGCAGCATGGGTTATGAATCAATGACTTTGCCGATTTCATCCGGCTCCTTGGAAGTGTTTCTTCTTCCGAAAGCCACCCAACTGAAAGATGTCATAGTGGAAGCGCCGGATATATTTGCCAAAGGAGACACTCTGGTGTTTAATGTAGCAAAATATGCCAATGCAAAAGATAATGCCATCATTGATGTCATAAAGCGTCTGCCAGGGGTAAGGGTTCGCGAAGATGGCACCATAGAATATCAAGGAAAACCAATCAATAAATTCTATATTGATGGCAACGACTTTATAGGCGGCAGGTATGGGCTTGCTACCAATAATATTTCTCATAAGGATGTAAAATCGGTAGAAATAATGGAGAGGCATCAGCCTGTGAAAGCGCTTGAGGGGATAGAATTTCCTGAAGAAGCGGGAATAAACCTTAAACTGAAAGATGATGCTCGAAGCCGATGGGTAGGAGTAGGGCAAGCCGCTCTGGGAGGAGAGCCGTTTCTTTACGACGCGTCGCTCTTCACAATGCGTATGGCATCAAAGATTCAGAATGTGTTTACAATTAAAGCGGATAATACCGGCTGGAATCCTGCAAATGAAATTCGTGAACATGGTTTTGAAGATATGTTCTCAAGTGATTATGCCTACTCCCTATGGCCGGAATATATTTCAGCAGGAATTGTCAATGCTCCTCTTTCGGAGAAACGGACGCGCGACAATCTATCATGGCTGGCAAATGCAATTGTTGCGTGGAAAACCGGCGACAATTCGATGCGACTTAAACTCAACTATATGGCAGATAGGCTTGATTACGCCGCTGGAGTTAGGACTGATTATTTCAGTAGTCAGATTCCGACGTTTGTTCAGAATAATTCCATACGAACTCAAAGCCATGATATATCGGTGCAGTATAATAGTGAGATAAATAAGCGTGGATATTATCTTAAGGATAAACTTACGTTTTCCGGAATTTTTGACCGATCCAATGATAAGATAACGGGCAGTGCTGAGATTACGCAGCTTGTCAATAGAAAAAGATTTTCCGCAGAGAATGACTTGAAATTAGCGAAACGAAATGAGAAGAAGATTTTTACTTTGACTTCTCGCAATGCGTTTAGTTATCTTCCTGATAGGCTTAGCGTGAGGGGGGAAGAGGATGCAGTGCAAAGTATTGGGATCACTGATTTTAGAAGCAGTACTGAAACTCGTTTTGGTAAGCTGACGAGATTTTGGAAATATTATCTCACGACGGGGATTGACCTGAATTATCATAAGATGAGCAGCACGCTGAATGGATTGGGCATTTTCGACAGCAATGGTGTGCATGAAGCATTCCTTTCTAATCTTTATGCTGTTCCGCAAGTGGATTATGAGCGTAGCCAGTGGAGATTGTCATTAAGGATGCCATTGAAGTGGCAACTTCAGTCCGTAGCCGGATTGCATAACTATCTTTGCGCATCACCGCGTTTGAGTGTCAGAAAGCAGTTGACATCTAAATCTGAATTGTCAGGATCGTTGTATTATAATCTTGGTTCTCCTCAACCATATTTGAATATAAAGGAGCCTATCTTGTCCGACTTTCGCAATCTTTTCATTGCAGCCAACCCGGATAAGTATACTCAAGGTTTTTGCTGTTCACTTTCCTATAGCTATCGCAACCCTATAAAGTCACTTTTTGTGAATGTTTCGGGTAGCTATGGATATCTGCGTAGTTTTCTGATGTCGACTCAGAGCTTTGTTGATGGCTTGATTATCTCTTCGTATGCTGATTGTCTATCCAAAAATGATACTTGGAAAGTAAAGGGAGGGTTGAGCAAGGGCCTTGGCCACAGTAAGATGGTGGTAGGTATAGAGTGGGATGCAACTCTTTCAGCTGCTGCTTCGATGCGTGATGGTAAAGTGATTCCTTATCGTCAACTATCAGCAGGAGTAAAGCCATATTTCAAAGGTAGTATCGTGAGATGGCTGTCTATAACCTATGAAGCAGAATATGGCCTATCCAAACTTAACATTGAAAAGGATGTGAATTGTTATCATAATCTCCATCAGAATCTATTCGGAACAATAATGCCAAATGATTATATTAACTTCACTTTAGGTGCGGAGCATTTTCTGACGAGATTTCCGGAAGGCAACTGTGCAAATCTCATCTTGCTTGATGCATCGGCAGTGTGGCGGCTAAGCAATAAAGTCCGGCTATCGCTTACCGGGACAAACCTTCTAAATAGAAGAATCTATAAATATGTCAACTATGGGACTCTCTCCCGCTCAGAACACCAATTCTACATCAGGCATCGAACAATCCTCGCCTCTGTACAATATAGATTCTGACAAGACCACGATTCATTTCATAAAGGAACAAAAAATCAACATATGTTGAGAAATCACCCTTTTGAAGAAGATTTTCGCAAGATTATTTGCAAAATTCAGTAAAAATCCACTATCTTTG
>CAYSMP010000254.1:0-3773 GCA_964432215.1 uncultured Sangeribacter sp. | reverse complement strand
AGACTGTCCGCTGGTATCTCGACAATCAGGAATGGATGGACAACATCACTTCCGGAGAGTATGAAAAATACTACGATGATATGTACAAAGACCGCTGATAAGTAGCATTATTGAAGTTGTTGATACAACTTCATTGATAAAAAAGAGGGCCGCGCATCGATACGCGGTCCTCTTTTTTTTTCAACTTAGGCTTTTGGTAAGGTAAATAAACTGATCTACCGAGAGGCGTTCAGGACGCTCTTTCAATATCGGATCATCCATCAGCTCGCTGCCGGGGGGAATCATACCTGAAAGGGAATTTCTGAGAGTCTTTCGTCGTTGTCCGAACGCTGTCTTGACCACAGACTTAAACTTCTTTTCATCTACACCAAGATCAACACGTGAATTACGGGTCAGCCTAAGCACTCCACTCCTCACCTTCGGTGGAGGAGAGAATACATCCGGCTCAACTGTGAAGAGATACTCACAGTCATACCATGCTTGAAGCAGAACCGAAAGTATCCCATAGACTTTAGATCCTGGTCTTGAACATATACGTTCAGCCACTTCCTTCTGAAGCATCCCTGCGATCACAGGAATCTTCTCCCTATATTCAAGTGCACGGAAGAATATCTGTGAAGATATATTGTAGGGATAATTTCCAATCAGAGCAATCTCTCCGGGAGTGATATCATTGAGATCAAGACGCAGGAAGTCTCCTTCCTTTACCTTAATGCCGGGCTTATGCTTGGCAAGAAACTCCACGCTTTCATGGTCGATTTCAACAGCTGTCACATCGCGTCCGGAGGCAACCAGGAAATCGGTCAGTACCCCCATGCCGGGACCAATCTCCACTACCGGGAGTCTTCCCCACTCATTTCCTTTCTCAGAGCCGCAGGCTTTAATCAGTTCATTAGCAGAGATCGTATCCGCAATTCTTTCTGCAGTGGGGAGGTCCGTAAGGAAATGCTGCCCCAGCGCCTTTTTTGCCTTTACTTCCATCGTCTGACGTTTTTACGTTATGCGTTGTGCGTTTTGCATAGTAGATTCAACTAATAACGCAAAACGCACAACTTACAACGTCAATTATTATTTCAGACCCACTTTCTTGGCGATATCCTTAGGGACACCGTCTTTATTGAGCATAATATTCAAGGTCTTTTCAAGGAAGTACGGTTCGGATACGTAGAGATATCCATCATAAAGCTGATTTGTATCCCATGAATTCTTCACTTTATAGTATCGATTGCCTTCCTGATCTTTAGCATAGCCTACTATTACCATGCCATGGTCGTCGGTAGTCTCACGGTTTTCGAAAGTGCGCTGGCGGTCTTCTTGAGTGATTGTGCGTTCTTTCACAGGACCCTTGATGTCATACTGCATTGCGTCGCGGTCAGAATCGGAAAGCTGTGTCCAACGTGCCACTTCAGCATTATCCATATCCTCTTTGGCCTTTTTCTCGGGCAGGAGGGCATAACCCTTACGCCATTTGAAACCTTTCTCGCTGACATCCGCAGCCCAACCTACAGTAAAACCTGCGTCCAAAGCCTCGTCAACTATGCGCTTCAGTTCATCCATAGGCACATTCATGCTCTGCGACCACAACCAGTTGTCGGCGATCTCAAGAGCGAAAGGCTTGTAGAATGGATGGTGGGTATAGCTTGTGAAGGAAACATATTCATCCGGAACTATATTCATCTCCTTAGCAAAAGATTGAGGAGTGTAAGTCTTGCCGTTGTAAGTAAACGACTCCACAGCTGGACCAAGATATGCATCAAGGATGGCAACGAATCCGGGCAGCCATGCAGTAGAGAGCTTCTTATTAGGGTTCTTGTTGATAGCGTTCAGATAAGCTTCAAGAGCCTCAGCCATCTCGTAGTGGGAATGTTTTTCCTCTCCGTAATTGAGACCGGCATAGACCTCTTCTGGCACAGCTCCATAGTTGTCCATCGCATAGATCACATCTGCAAAAGAACCTCCCTGCGCGAAATTGATTTTTCCACCGGTGCTGATATATTTCTTAGCCTTGTCGATATAGCAGTTGCGTACAGTCCACATCTCAGAAAGATCAAGCTCCGGCTTCCCCTTGCGCATCAGATCCTCTTCTACCATTGATGTGCCGGAGAATGCCCAGCATGTACCCGACTTATTCTGATCCTTGACGGGGGTAGTCTTATTGACCTTCACATCTGTAAATTTAAACCCTGTAGAATCAGGAATTTCTATCTTTGGATCAGCCTGAGCTGCCTGATACTTGTCCATATAAGTGGCTCCGCAATTGAATGCAAAAGCCGACAAGGCAGCGACTGTAAGGAATAGTCTCATATTATCAGTTGTTATTTTATTAATTTTGTTTTTCAGTAATTTCCCGGATCGAAGGCCCCGCTATGCCACATGCCGCAAAAGTAGTCAGGCAGCAGAGCATTACGAACCAGAAATAGACTTCAAAAGGATTACCTTGGCTAAAACCGCTGAAGCCATACTCGGCTATACGCTCGAATATCCATCCCGCAGCCATACCCGGAAGCATGATTCCAGCCATGGAAAAAGCGATGCAGAATGCATAGTGGGATGTCTCAGACTCTCCACGTGCAAAATAGATCATATACATCATCAGAGCCGTAAGTCCAAAGCCATAGCCAAACTGCTCGAATCCTACAGCAACGCATATCAAAGAGAAATCAGCAGTAGGCCATATGGCAAGGAGGCAATAGACCACGCATGGCAACGCCAGCGACATAGCCATAGGCCAAAGCCATCTGAGCAACCCTCCCCTACCGATAGCAATGCCACCTAAGACTCCACCTACAAGAAGTGCTATGACACCCACTGTGCCATTAGCAAATCCTATCTCAGTAAGCGATAGTCCTAATCCCCCATTGTCAATAGGCGACTTCATGAAGATCGCCACCATCTTTCCGCACATAGCCTCCGGCAATCTGAACAACAGCATGAAAGCTATAGCCGCTGCTATGTGTTTCTTCTTGAAGAAAGTGACGAACGTCATGCCAAAATTTCTCATTATATCAGCTGCCGTTGTGCCACCCACAGGATGGTCGTCGGCAAGTCTCGGTAAAGTCTGCGTATGCCATAGCCATATTGCGAAAAAGAGTGTTGTAAGACTATAGAAGACGATAGACCATGCCCCGGAGGGATGCATGCCACGGCTTTCCAGCCAGCCGGCAAGTAAAGTAAGGCCCCCTTGGCCCAGTACAGTCGCTACTTTATAAAAAGTAGACCGTATGCCGACAAAGTCTGCCTGCTGCTTCTCCGATAGTGCAAGCATATAGAAGCCATCCGCAGCTATATCGTGCGTAGCGGAGAAGAATGCCATGCAAGCGAAGACACTCAGAGTTGAGGCGAAAAAAAAGGATGTCGGCAGCAGCAATGCTACGGCAAGCATACACACCGTCATCAGCATCTGCATAGCCAAGGTCCAGCGCCGCTTTGTAGAGAAGATATCTACAAACGGACTCCAAAACGGACGTATCATCCAAGGAAGCGACAATAGTCCGGTCCAGGCTGTGATCTCAGGAATAGAGATACCGAGCTCACAGTAGAATAGCACCGGAAGCGTATTGACAGCACAATAAGGGATTCCCTCAGCTATATAAAGCGAGGGAATCCATTTCCAAGGTGATATGCATGTGGTCTTATTCATTCTCCTCTATCCGTTATCTCAAGACTTAAGACTCAAGACTTAAGACTCAAGACTCAGCATCCCATCGGGCAACGGGGCTTGATCTGCTTGAAGAAATCGTTACCCTTATTGTCAACGAGGATGAATGCCGGGA
>CAYSMP010000253.1:0-3783 GCA_964432215.1 uncultured Sangeribacter sp. | reverse complement strand
AATTATCGTAGTTCTGTAATTTGTTGAGTTCTTTCACGTTCTTGATGGTGCGCAGGATTTCGCCAACATTCTTTGCGGTCGACACTGCTCCTCGGCCTGTGAAGGGAGGATTTCCGTCATACATCTCGCTAAGCGATCCGATACAGTTTTCAGACATGTCGTCTTCATATCCGATCAGCTTACGCTCAATGAAGCCAAGACCGCTTACACCAAACACCTTGATATATGCGTCGGCGTAAAAGCCAAAGAGCCAGGGGCGAACAGGGCCTTGATGCACTGCGTATTCACGCTCTACCGGACCCCCTACATAGTTCGGGCGGTAGGCATAACTCTTCGGGCTCAAGGAGCGGAGTCCCTTTGGAGTGAGTAGTTCACGGGTAGCGAGATCGAGCACCTTACGGCGCTGGCGGCGGTCGAGCGGACTGTATTCAAGTCCGATTGCGATCACCATATTTGGGCGCACCTCCACATCGGCATAAGAGCCGTTGACGTAGTCGTAGAGATATCCGTAGTCATTGAGGAAAGTCTCTGTGAAGCTTACTTTCACTTTTTCAGCGAGAGCATTCAGCTCATTGATGTAGTCTTCCATTCCTTCTTCTCCTTCATAAAGAGAGATAAGGAAGCGGAGTGAATTATACCAAAGGGCGTTAAACTCTACGATATAGCCTGTACGCGGTATGATGGGTCGACCATTGATTGAGGCTGACAACCAAGTAACAGGTGTATCAGTGCCGTTGCTGGTAAGGAGACCATTGGGGTTGAGGTGGAGGTTTTTGATACGTTCGTTGCGAATATCCTCCACAAGACGCTTCACGTCTTCTCCATATCTTTCGCGACATGCACGTGTATCTGTATTGCGACGGTACTGCTGAATGGCCCAAATTGCCCATAGCGGGATGTCCGGAAGATCAATCTCGTGGATTGTGCGGTCTTTTTCTCCGGTCTCTATATACTTATGAAGTGCCTTCAGGAAAGTGCCCATTATCTGGATATAGTCGTCCTTATGATCGATGGCAAGCGTACAACCGGGGAGCGCCATGAGTTCATCGCGTGCGCGAACATTATACCATGGAAAACCGGCCATGATATACATACCGCTTTTGTTTTTCAGATAGAACTGCTTTGCTGAGTTCTTAAGGCAGTTGTAGAAGCTTGTGCGCGGTGTACGCGACTTGATCTCGTTCTCATAGAGGGTTTCGAGGTCGGCAGGGTTGATTTCAGATGTGCCGGCACTGAAGATGATACTTTCACCCTTCTTTATAGGAAGCTCGAAGTAGCCCGGCACCCATAGATCTTCTTTGTAGGGAATACCGCGGTCGCGGTCTTTATAATACTCGATGCCCTTGTACCAGTGGCCGTCGTTGACCCATTTCACCGGCTTGTTGAATTGCATAACCAAATCGGGATATCCGGAGTAGAGGCATGTAGAAATTCCATCGGGCACTTCCTTTATCTCCTTGTTGATCGCTGTGTTTTCCACTACAAGGTCATTGGCATTTCGGAATGCAAGCATAGGACGGAACTGCAGTTTTGTCTCAGAGTGTGCATCGACAAGCGTGTACTTGATCAGAATGCGGTTTTCATTGCTGATGAAGGTCTTCTGCTTAGTCAGGATGACACCGCCTACTCGATAAGTCATTGTGGGGACGGTCTCACAATCAAACATACGGATATACTTGTGTCCGTTGGGTGAGAATACGTCAGGACCATACTGGTGTAGTCCTAAGTTGAAGGGAGCACCGTGTTGTATCACTGTCTCGTCGAGGCTGGAGAGAAGTACGTGTGCCTTATCGTCCATCTCCGGAATCGGAATCACGAGCAGGCCATGCTGCTTGCGTGTATTGCATCCTACGATCGTAGTGCAGTGGTAAGCTCCTGATTTGTTGGTACGGAGCATCTCCTTAGGAAGGCTTTGCTCCAGGTTTATCATTAGGTTTTTGTCAAATTTCAGGTAACTCATATCTATAGTTAATCATTTATTTCAATAGTCGCAAATTTAATCAAAATATGTTTATTGGCAAAATATAACCGAAAAAAAAATAGCAAAAGTGTTGCAAAACATAAAATGAGAGTCTGTTTACAATCCTTTCTGTGTTTTTTCGTCAATTTCTACGAAAATGTCGAGGTCACGTATGAGTTTGTCGCCAGCTGCTTCATACATTCTTTCAGAAATATCATTGAGTTCTTTAAGAGCGACACTGTAGGTAGTGTTGAATTCAGGAATGAAATCCTTCATCCCGGCCGACTCAACACGAGCTACTACATCTTTCACCATTATCTTATCGGTGTCGGTAGTTGGTATCAGTCCCGGGTCGTCTTTACCGTCTCTGCTTTCATTCATCTGTATAAGCCCTGCCTTTTGGAGTCGGTCTGCGATACTGCTGACCATGCGTATCGGAAGGCCGTAGGTCATCGACAAGGTGTTGCGAGTTGGTGCCGGCAGCCCGATATGGAAGCGACGGTAGATGACTGCAGTTACAACAAGAAGAACTTTCCGGAAATAGCTCTCTGCCACTGTTGTGAGGTTTCCGAAGAAATTGTAGGAGAATACATTCTGGAGAGCATATGTCAGCCCGCAACCGGAGAGTAACAGAAGCCAACTTAGCTGAAGCCAAATAAGCATTAATGGAAAGAATGCAAACGACCCGTAGATGGCATTGTATTTTGACACGTAGATTTGTCCATTGAGGAAGAGAAGTTGCAACACTTCGAATGCTACAGCACAGAACACACCGGAAATGGCAGCGAATTTAAATTCTACCTTCGTGTTAGGGATAAGCCAAAAACATAGCGTGAAGGCTCCCCACGTCAGTATTACAGGCACAAGTTCCATGAGTGCGTTGACCATTGGGGTCATAAAGGCGAAAGGCACAACGGCCAACACAGTAGAAGACATAAATAGTGATATGCCGGAACTTAAAATCATTAAGATTGGAATCAGGAGGAATATGGCAATGTAGTCTTTTATTTTCTGGATGGTGTTTCGACCTACCTTTATATCCCATATATTGTTGAAAGCATCCTCAATGTTGCTAAGCAAGGATATGAGAGTCCAAAGCAACACTACGATTCCAACTCCGACCAATATACCTGAAGAAGCTTCAGCAAGATATGAATCTACGAATCCAAGAGCTGCACCAAGCGCCTTGCTCTGAGACGGGAAATAAGTGTATAGTTCTTTTTCCACTATTTCCTGAAATCCGAATCCTTTGCTTATGGCAAGAAGCAGGGCGAGTGCAGGCACCATAGCGAATACTGTCTGATACGTTATGGCCATCGACTTTATCTGAAGGTCGCGGTTGAGGAAAGCCTGGACAGTAAGATTGATGGTTTTGATCAGACGCACCTTCATAGTCTTTCGAGGGTCAGACCATACTCCGCTAACGCAGTAATTGTAGAATTTCTCGCCTTTTTCGAACATCCTGTCAAACCATCCCGGGCGTTTTGCATCGGTTTTCTCCGTTCCCTTTTTTGTGTTTTCTTCAGCCATAGTGTCTTATATTGGTATGTGATTCGGTATTTGATTTATGTGTTTTCTAAAAATAGGGGGCGGACGCAAAGCCGCCCCCATGAAAGAAAGCAGAAGGGATGTAAGCCGGGTTATGTAGGGCATAACCCGCTAAGCAGGTAGCCCTGTCTGTCATTTATCTTGACCGTCTGTCGCCAGACGGCTCCGGCGCATATGCGCCGAGCAGCCTACCCCCCGGCAATGGACGAGCAGCCCTTAGTTGCCGGTGTATTTGGCCTTGCAACCCATAGGATGTGCGGCATGCCGTGTTGCCA
>CAYSMP010000252.1:0-3803 GCA_964432215.1 uncultured Sangeribacter sp. | reverse complement strand
CTCGACCTCCCCTTCTCCAACATCAAAAAAGCCGTCTACGACCTAAAATTCTAATTCCACCTCCCCCTCTCCTCAACCCACGCGAAGCGGTTTCCGCCCACAACTTTTGCTGTCTCCCCACTGCTCACAATAACTCAACAAGCCCACATCCCATGAAACTACTAACCGCCCTGCTATTAAGCTTTGCAGCCGCCACTTCTTTTGCCGAATTCAAGACATTTCCCGATGGCTCTCCCGTCGGGAAATGGTTTAATGACACATCTTTACCCAAAACTGACCAACTCGGCAAACGCTACGTCGTCACAGAACTTGGCGTCGCCAGCGACAGCACCATAATCCAGACGGAAGCCCTGCAAAAAGTGATCGACCTGGCAGCCTCCCAAGGAGGTGGCGTAATAGTCATACCTGAAGGAACTTTCCTCTCAGGATCACTCTTCTTCAAGCCCGGCACACATCTTCACATTGAAAAAGGAGGAAAACTAAAAGGATCTGACGCCATCACCAACTATCAGATTATACCGACTCGACTTGAAGGGCAGACGATCAACTACTTCGCCGCCCTCGTAAATGCCGACCACTGCGACGGATTCACAATCTCCGGCGAAGGCACCATTGACGGAAACGGACATCGCTTTTACGACGAATTCTGGCTCCGCCGCAAGGTCAACCCCAAATGCACAAACCTTGAAGCCCTCCGTCCTCGAATGGCCTATATTTCCAACTCCAAAGATGTCACCGTAAGTGGAATCCATATGGTCAACTCAGGCTTTTGGACCAACCACCTCTACAACTGCGAACGCATAAAATATATCGGTGTGACCATCCTCGCTCCCACCGACGGCTATCCGAAAGGACCATCCACCGATGCCATCGACCTTGACGTATGCAACGACGTCCTTATCTCAGGATGCCACATGAACGTAAACGACGACGGTGTTTGCCTAAAAGGAGGAAAAGGAACATATGTAGACACCATAGCCGGCAACGGCCCCGCTCAGCGCGTGATCATAGACCGCTGCTCATTTGGCAAGACCAATGCAGGCGTGACCTTCGGAAGCGAAGCCTGGGACTGCTCAAACGTAATAATGAAAGACTGCACATTCGACGGCACGTACCATGTTTTGCTCTTCAAAATGCGCCCCGACACCCCACAGCAATATCGCAACGTCCTTGTAGACGGAGCCACAGGCACTGTCCGCAACGCAGTCGAAGTACAGACCTGGACACAATTCTTCAACAAAGTCGACCGTGACCCCATGCCAATGTCAATAGTCGACAACGTCACATTCCGCAACGCACACCTCAAATGCACCCGCAACTTCTACCGTGACCGCAAGACCGACGACTACATCCTCTCCAACTTTACCTTCACCGACATCGTAGCCGAATCCCCCGACATCACCTTCGACCTCACCAACATCACCAACCCCATTTCCTCCAACGTAACCCTAACCCAAACCCTAACCCCCGAATAAATACCTAACTACACAGAAGTTGCATAAAAAGTCAAAACGCCAAATACAAAATTCACATACTGACACATGAAACATAAAATTCTGATTACGACTTCTCTTCTTTTGGCATTTTGTTTTTCGATAAATGCCGGCAGCCGCATTTATCTAAAGGGTCCCGGCGGTGTTAAAACCGGATATGAACTAACGTCCAACCCTGACGGGACCCTGTCGGATGTCAATGGGCAAAAGCTCCCTTTACTGATAAAATGTGAGATATCAGAGAAAAACGGAATTAAAAATTTCAAATATGACCTCCTGGCTTTGGAAGACTGCTGGTTTAGCTTTGAAAATGAAGAGCCTGTCGGCGATAAGGTGCATAAGGAGTGTGATTTTTACATGCCTGGATTCTGGTATCATCACAACTTGCGTTCTCCGGAAGGTGCCCCATCATTCAATGTCTCCGATAGCTGGACGGTGAGAGAAGACCGTCTTAGCACACCTCTTACGGGTGTGTATGATCCAGAGTCAAAAGAGGGATATACAGTGTTGCGTATAAATTCGGACAAAGCTGACTGTCTTGAACAGAACCAAAGTGGCGACGTCATACTTCATAGCCATACATCAATAGGATTCACAGGCTTTAGGAACGTAGACAATAAGCCTGCGCTTGTATTCGGCTATCCTTACACAGAGTCGCCTAAGCGGTATATAAGGAAACTTACTCTTATTGATCCGGTAAGAGCTTTTGAAAAAATGTCGAAAGGAGACTCCCGTCATTTGGAATGGCAGGTCCGTACTGCCCCCGCAGACGATTACTCACAATTCGTAGCCGATGTATGGAACTATTCCTACGATACGCTGAATCCATCACCGATAGGCACCGATCTTGACAATGAACGTGCCAAAGAGTATCTTGCCAATTACTTCCGATCCAGTTTCGTTGATAAATACGACTTGAAATTCTATACCTCATGTGGCATTCGCACAGACGACTGCGCCAACAACGGACTATTTGAAGTTGGTTTTATCGGTAGAGTCCTTCTCAATGCTTATAATGCGCTGGAATATGGGCGCCAGCATGGCGATCAGGCAATGATTGACAATGCCACATCTATTTTCAACAGTGTGCTTAACTACGGATTCACACCAAATGGGTTCTTTAAAGAGACAATGAATCTTGAGGATGGAAATGAAGCGGACATACTCAGCATCCGCCGACAATCGGAAGGTGTGTTTGCCATACTTAATTATCTTGACATGGAACGCCATCTTGGCAACCGCCATGAAGAATGGGAAAATAAGATATCACGCCTTCTCGAGAATATTATAAGCCTGCAGAATGATGACGGCAGTTTCCCACGTAAATTCCGTACAGACATGAGTATATATGATGCCGCAGGGGGAAGCACACCTTCTGCCACTCTTCCTTTGGCAATGGCTTACAAATATTTCAATAATAAGAAATATCTTGAAAGTGCCAGGTCCACCGCACGTTATCTTGAAAAGGAGATAATTGATAAGGCTGACTATTTCTCCTCTACCCTTGATGCCAATTGTGAAGATAAAGAGGCCTCTCTTTATGCATCAACTGCCATGTACTATCTTACACACGTCACATCCGGAAAGGAACGTGACCACTATATGGACATGTGCAAGAAATCAGCTTATTTCTGTCTTTCATGGTACTATCTTTGGGATGTACCTTTTGCACCGAGCCAAATGCTTGGAGACGTAGATTTCCGTTCACGTGGCTGGGGGAACGTATCGGTAGAAAACAATCATATTGATGTTTTTATATTTGAATTTGCCACAGTGCTTGATAAACTCGCAGAATATTATAACGAAAATCGATTCTCCGATTTCTCCAATGTAATAAAGAGTTCGATGCTGCAGCTTATGCCACGCGAAGACAACACATTTGATATAGCAAAAAAGGGTTATTATCCGGAGGTAGTGCAACATACCACCTGGGATTACGGTAAAAACGGAAAAGGATTTTACAACGATATTTTTGCTCCCGGCTGGACCGTAGCCTCTCTATGGCAAATGCTTTCTCCAGCCCGCATAGATACTTTCTTCGAAAAATAATTTGTAAAGCTCATATGTTGATCCCTCATCCACCCTGCAAGATATCAATAGGTTCCTCCTATCATTATAACGATGTTTATTATTAATCTTTGGTGTATATTACGGAAAACTCACGGCACTTGCGTCTGTCCTGACGGGCGGAGGCCAATGTATAGTTTTCGGCTTTTTCATAAATGTCGAGACCGCTTCCGAGCGATATGTTCCAGCCGGTGTCTGTCTTTATGAAACGGTCGTGGAAATCACGGAAAGAATAGTCGAACT
>CAYSMP010000251.1:0-3834 GCA_964432215.1 uncultured Sangeribacter sp. | reverse complement strand
GAATGGCATTTACTCCTGATTTCACTCAATTGGTGATAGGAAGTGAGGCAAATGGTGTCAGCATACGCAATCTTGCCACAAACAGTTTCATTGCTCCTCCGGCACAATTGACTGTTAAAAGTGCCACTATGTGTGTCACGCGTTCAGATGGACGTGTACTGATCGGACTTGAAAGGAATGGACTTCTTGCATACGAACCTGGAAAAACTCCTTATCAATATCTTCCGCATCAACTTTCCACTGAGAATACAGTTTATTCTTATCTTCAAGATTCAAAAGGATGCGAATGGGTAGGACTTGGATATGCGCTTTACCGGCGAAATCCTGGGGAAATAGAATTTATTCACGTTGATGCCACCGGCTATAACTGGATATTTTCAATGTGTGAGGCTTCTGATGGATGCATATGGATTGGAAGCATGGGAAGTGGACTCTACAAATATAATCCGAAGGATGGTAAATTTAAAGCATACGTCTACGATGAGAATCATGCCAAAGAAAACTTCTTGAGATCAAATTCAATAAACTCCATCATGGAGGACAGCCATGGAAGGATATGGATCTCAACGGATCGAGGGGGATTGAGCAGATACAATAAAGAAACTGACGACTTCACCACGTACGGATATAAAGAGGGTTTGCCCGATGATATTGTCTATAAGGTGTTGGAGGATAAAGAAGGTAACTTGTGGTTTGGCACCAACAATGGTCTTACCCGCTTCAATCCAGACACAAATCTCGTCACAGTATTTACAAAAACTGATGGACTACCAGCCAATGAATTTACCTATAATTCAGCGGTCTGCATAAAAGATTCGGTCTTTTACTTTGGCACAATCAACGGAGTTGTGAAATTTTCTCCCAATAATACTATAGATGTCCCAAAAGAATACCCAATACTATTTACCTCAATATCTCATGCCGTGCCTGAGGATCTTACAGGAAATATCGTGTATTCAGATGAAATAAAATTGCCTTATGACGAAAATACCTTTACTCTGACAATTGGAGTGCCGAATGCCATAGGATTGAAGGGTGTAAAGAAGTTTTATTATCGTCTTCTTCCCCGGGAAGAAGAATGGATACCATTGGAAGGGAATAAGATTTCTTTTACAAATCTTGCGCACTCAAAGTACACTCTTGAGGTGAAGATGGAATGTGGAGAAGTTACTTCTACTAATAGCATCCGACTTATAATAAAGTCACCTTGGTGGGCAAGCATATGGGCTATCATCATATATGTTATCTTAGCATTGGGCATAGTGGCTTTGATATTCTTCTATTATCGTAAGCGTGAACTTAAGAGAATGCAGGAGCGTCAGGAAATATTTGCTTCGAATAAAGAGAAAGAGGTATATCGACAGAAACTCAATTTCTTCACAGAAATAGCACATGAAATCCGTACTCCTCTATCTTTAATAGATCTCCCTTTAGAGGCGATGGAAGAGAATGGACTTAATAGTCCGGATTCAGAGCATTATCTCAAAGTGACGCGCCAAAATACAGCACGTCTGCTGGAATTGACATCTCAGTTGCTTGATTTCCAAAAGATAGAATCTGGTCGCTTAAAGTTGAAGCCGGAAGTGGTGGATATCGTTGAACTTATCAATTATACCCTTGACAGATTTGAACCGGCAATATCTCTTCGCAACAAGACGCTTTCCCGCAATCTTCCAAATGAGAACATCATGACTGTGACTGACAAGGAGGCTGTCACAAAGATAATCAGTAATCTTCTTAATAATGCTTTGAAATATGCAGAGAGTAAGATTTCAGTTGAATTGGAATCGGGAGAAGGATTGATAAGAATCAAAGTAGTTTCTGATGGTGAGAAGATTTCAGAAGATGATAAAGATCGAATATTTGAGACTTTCTATCAGACTGATAAGTCGCAGGAACAAAAGAATGGTGTGGGTATAGGACTTCCATTGTCACGCTCGCTTGCCGGTCTGCTTGGAGGAGATTTATATCTGGAGGCAAATACATCGGACTTCAATACGTTTGTTATCTCGCTTCCTATAAAAGCAACTGCTCAGATTTCAGCCCCAGTCACTGCTGACAATCATGTGTCATCTGTGGTCTATGAAGAGGATACGAATCAAACTCCTTTGAAAGCAAATGGGTATCATGTGTTGTTGGTGGAGGATAACGAGGGAATACGCTCTATGCTTAATGATAGGCTTTCATCTTCATTCCTTATCACATTGGCATCTAACGGAAAGGAAGCTCTTGAGATACTTGCAGCAAAATCAGTAGACGTAGTAGTGACCGACATAATGATGCCGGAGATGGATGGACTTGAACTATGCAAACAAATTAAGTCTAATCCGGAACTGTCGCATATCCCGGTAGTGTTTATCACTGCAAAGAATGACATAGACAGCAAGGTGAAAGGCCTGCAGTTGGGAGCTGAGGCTTATATTGAGAAACCGTTCTCAATCAAGTATTTACGCGAGATGGTGGTGACTCTTCTTGAAAACCGCAAGCGTGCTCGCGAGGCTTTTGCTCGCAAGCCTTTCTTTGAGGCGGAGAATATCCCTGTCAATAAGGAAGATGAGAGGTTTATGGAAAAAGTATTGGCTGTCATCAAGGAAAATATGGGCGATGAGGAGTTTAATGTCGAGGGATTGTGCGACAAGATGTGCATGAGCCGATCAAATTTACTCCGCCATATAAAGAGTGTCTTCAATCTTTCGCCAAGTGAACTGATCAGAATAGTAAGGCTGAAGACAGCAGCGGAATATATTAAGACGGGCAGGTACACTCTTGGAGAGATTTCTCGTATGATTGGCATCAGTTCGCAATCCTATTTCACCAAGATGTTTTTCAAGCAATTCAATGTAATGCCTAATGAATTTGCCCGCCAAGTCAATAATGATTCTAAAGAATTATGATAACCAAGCTTTTCATTTTTCATTTATTTGATTTAGGGTAATAAGGTTGTTTCATTCTCAGATAGCACCGAGGCACTGTTAGGAGTAGCCTCCACTGCTTCGGTGCTTTATTTTTGCAGTTTTAAGTTTATTAATTATATGAAAACCAAGATTTTATCGGAGTTTATGGCTCGATTTGAGTCAATTCCCACATTCTATGCCTCAGCAGGTAGAATAAATTTAATCGGTGAACATACCGACTATAATGGAGGCTTTGTCTTCCCGGGTGCAATCGACAAAGAGATCATGGCAGCGATTGCACCTAACGACATTGATAAGGTGAGAGTATATTCCATCGATATCAATGATTATGCAGAGTTCGGTTTGAATGAAGAAGATGCGCCTGAACAGTCTTGGGCTCGATACATATTCGGAGTTTGCCGCGAAATACTGAAAAGAGGTGGTAAGGTCAAGTGCTTTGATGCAGTTTTTGCTGGTAATGTTCCGTTAGGAGCAGGTCTAAGTAGCTCAGCAGCTCTTGAGAGTTGCTTTGCTTTTGCTCTTAATGACATGTTTAATGATAATAACATTGACAAGTTTGAACTTGCTAAAATCGGCCAATCAACCGAACACAATTATTGTGGCGTGAACTGCGGCATAATGGATCAATTTGCTTCTGTGATGGGACAGAAGGGGAAACTTATGCGTCTCGATTGCCGCTCAATGGAATTTGAATACTATCCGTTTAATCCGGAAGAGTATGAGTTGATACTCATAGATTCGCGAGTTAAGCATGAGCTTGCTGATTCGCCATATAATAAAAGACGCTCATCATGTGAGCGGGTGGCAAAACGTCTTGGGCTTGAGACATTGCGAGATGCCACTATACCGATGTTGAAAGCCATTCGCACCGATATCACTGCCGAAGACTATTTCCGTGCAAAATACGTAATTGAGGAAA
>CAYSMP010000250.1:0-3874 GCA_964432215.1 uncultured Sangeribacter sp. | reverse complement strand
CCTTGTTTGCTCAATCGGTCGTGCATCTCTTTGCCGGAGATACCAAGTTTACGCGCGCCGCTCTCAATCGCCATTACAGCGAAATGTATCCGGCGGTATATGTCGTTGTTTGTGTCCATATTGTATACTATAATCGTAGATTATTGAATTTGAACCCGTGAGTGGCACTCACGAGTTGAATGCCGTCTTGTGCCAACTTCCGTTTGAGTTAATGTCAATAGTTAATGGCTTTTGTATAAGCAGGCTCATCATTGATAGCCAGCATCACATCAGTCACCAAGCACAACCAACAGTTGTTCTCGTTATCCCAAACCGCCCTTACCTCGCGATCATTGAAAAACCGTATGGGCTTTTTACTCATAGTTCTCATCAGACTACACTTATGTGAGATTCTGTAATAATTTAATTCTTTCGTATTCAATTAAATCCTCAGAATATGCAAGATCATGAGTCTTAATATAGTCTAATATGTCATCTTGAATAATGTCTTTTGGCAATTTTTTGGAGACTTTCCTTACAGCAGAAATTGGGATGCCATATTCAACGAGTATGGATAAATTGTCCGGAATAAAAGCATTCTCAATAAGATTTGCTATTCCGGTATAATCGCCTGGTACAAGATCTTTTCTCTCACATACAAATCTTTGCAATTCACTGATTACACTCAGCCATTTAGGAACTTTATATTGCATCCAGTGTCTTATTATTTGGAAAACATTCTGAATGGCTGCATCATATATTTCATTTTCTGGTTTGCCTTCGTGTTCCTTCTGTTTGCTTAGAAAATCAAATTCCGTTTTTATTAAATATCCCTCATCATGGTGACGTAAATAAGAATCTGTAAACTTTACCAATTTTGCTTTAGTCATTGGTCTAGTTGACTCACCTTTAATAATAAGATAATCCCACGCTAAACCAAGAACTACTTGTAACTGGTGGTAGGTAGGAAATTTACCCACATTCCAATAATATCGTTCATATTTTTGAGGAATTTCAGACATCAAAATGTCAATAATACGTTTCTGACCTTTTACGCTCAATCCATTCTTTCGTATAACTTCTAACTCATCCGATGGGATAGAAATAATTTCTTTATATTGCTTACTCTCTTTTTGGTGTATATGATCTTTATGAAGATTAACTAGAACCTCATCTTTTATAGGACACTGATCAAAGATAGGAAAGTCAATTTTGATCTTTGTTTCTGCAGGAATCGGATAGAAATTATACACTTTTCCTACATAATGTTCCATCAAACGGCCTGCACGTCCTTTAATATTAGAATAATCAAAATAATCAATAGCATGAGGGCCTTTTTTATTATCAAAATAGACAATATTTTTTGCACTAGTATTTACCCCCTCGATTATTGTTGAAGTACAAAATAAAAATTTTAATTTACCTTGATTAAAATATTCGATAATACTAGTTGTGATATGCTTTTGTAATGCTCCATCATGGATACCAATACCATATTCAAGTGCTTTTATCAGCATCCATTGACAAGAGATATTTTCCTTAATCCACTGGATTAAGGGTAGGTGATGAGTTGATTGTTCAATGTATTTACAACAGTAATCTGTGAATTTTTTTGCTACTTGACGAACACGGGTTGGTGAAGAACAATATATTATGGTTTGTTCTGAAGAATGGTCAAGTAAAAGTTCAAATAATAAATTTTCAGTAAAAATCTTTTTTTTACCACGTGTGCCAATTTGGTCTGGATAGTCCTTGTAAATATCAACTATTTCTGTACCAACCAATGATGTATCGCTAAAATAAAATTCAGCTTTGTAGAAATTTAAGAAACCTTTGCTAACCTCACTGATATTGGGGCCGAGTAGATAAAACTGAGGTTTAAACTTCCAATATAGTTTATAAAAGGCATTATTCAAAGAGGACGACCTCTCATCATCACGTGTCCCAGAAAGTTTATAGAACTCATCTATTATGAGAAAATCAATTCTTACAGGAAAATCATACTCATTAACACGTTCGGCTGTAAACAAATATATATTTCCTTTCTCAAGAGATGATGTTTGAGAAGTTCTAACGATAAGTTTATATCTAGTTACATATTTCTTTAACTTTTTGCGTGTCTCGTCTAAAAGTGCCAATGTTGGCTGGATGATTACAATATTCTTCCACCTAAGACTTGCTACGACTTCCTCTATGATAAGGCTCTTACCAAAACTTGTCGGAGCACTTGCAACAACATTTCTACCTGAAAAAATTATATCAATTAATTTGCGTTGATCTTCATGATGAGTCATGCCATCAATGTATGCTGAGTCATGTTTATATCGCCGAATAGATTCAAGGGTTCCATCTAATATAAGCTTTTCTTTATTTAGATATGGATAGAATCCTAGAGCCTCAATCATACTAGCCCATGCATTCTTAGTACCATCATGAATTTTACTCCAGTTATTAAGCACATTAATACACAAAATCCTAGAATATGACGCATCTTCGTTATAACTACACGAACATGCTGTCAGCATCTCAAAGGATAAATCAAAATCAATGCTTTGCGAATCCTCTAAAATCTTTATATAATCATTTATTTCACGCATTTTGTTGATTCCAGACTTTATAGTGTATGAGTTTAACTAATGCTTTTTTAGAAGGTATCGGAAGTAATATCAGTATAATATTAAGATTTGTTCTGACCGGTTCTCCTTTTTCAACTACAATATGTTTAATTTCTTCTTTAAATTGGACTTCAAGTTGTACAATTTCATCATTATACGCCTCAATGAATCCATCTTGATTTATATCTTGAAATGTTCTAAATAACTCAGATTCATAGGTGCAAATGACCGGGATTGTAACGGATGACAACAGGTGCTCTAGACTATCTTTTCCTTCGCATACTTTTTGAATTCTTGCGATCCAAGAGTTCTTGATTTCCAAGTACGCTTTATATGAATCATATGTATTCTTATCAACATACTCATCTAAAGGCAGATAGGCATCCTTTTTCTTGCTAACTAGAGCAAATTCACGAGTTAAGAAATCTCTATAGAAATGATCTTTAATGTCCTTGGCAAGATCTTTAACTCCTGCGACACCACTTTTCCCTGCCTTTCTATAATAAATCTTTGATTCACCTAAGAATAGGGAGTTTTTTTTCATATCAGATGGATCCCTGCCAATATGGATAGCATCAAATCCGTGTACTGTAAATCCATCAGTATCTTTAAAAAAGATTTTTGACAATAACGGCACTGTTTCAAAATAATCCCGTAAATATACATGTAATAACAATTCTCCAAATTCCCCTTTTTTCATAATTTGTTCTTCATACTCACGAACTTCTTCTGTCTTCTCTGAATCATCAATATAAAGAACTGAATCATCATCAAGATATAATTTTTTTGCTGCTGCATATCCTCTTATCTTATATAACGATGAAGCAGCTTCCTTTAAAATTCTACGATGATATCGTTCTTGAATTCCTTTATGAAAACCATATGCAAAATCAACTAATGCATCCAATAAGATTTCAGTTAATGGATTTAGCATACATTCACCAAAATCAAATTTTATACAATATGCTCTTAATTGAGAGCTGCTAATCTTTTCATCGAGTACAGAATTTAATTCGAAGCTCATATTTCATTGAAAATCTATAATATAAAATTAATGAATAATAAACTCAGAATAACAGAAGAAGTTAAGGAGGGTTTCCATAACTAAAGTAATCGAGTTAATTAAAATGCGAAGAACTTATCTTGCATTCTGTTTTTGAGGTTAAACTTCTATGTTGAGACCTTCGCATGTAGTTACCGAATTATACAGGTTTATACTATTTTTTGCTTTTGTGAATGGTATTGTTATTTCAAGAATTCATACTCAAACAACACTGGTA
>CAYSMP010000249.1:0-3962 GCA_964432215.1 uncultured Sangeribacter sp. | reverse complement strand
ACCTGTGATCCTCACCGACTATCCGAAGGAGATAAAGGCATTCTATATGAAGCTCAACGACGACGGCAAGACAGTGCGTGCGATGGATGTACTCTTCCCGAAGATCGGCGAGATCATCGGCGGAAGCCAGCGCGAGGAAAACTACGACAAACTCAAGCAGCGCATGGCCGACCAGGGACTTGAAGGTATGGACTGGTATCTTGACACCCGCAAGTATGGCACAGTGCCACACAGTGGATTCGGCCTTGGCTTCGAGCGTCTGATACTGTTCGTGACAGGCATGCAGAATATCCGCGACGTTATCCCATTCCCCCGCTATCCGAACAACTGCGAATTCTAAGGAATGAACCGCATCATCTGGATATTGACTTTAATTCTATACCTCTCCTGCAGCGTGAAAGCTCAGGAGAGGACCGATACAGTCTTCCCTGCCGAGTCTCTCGGCGGGGAAGTCCTTACTGTGAGTATTGTGACGTGTGACCCCGGTCCCGACGTATACGAACTATGTGGCCACGCCGCTATCCGCATACAAAGCGCCGAGATTGATTCTGTATGGAACTACGGAATCTTCGATTTCACATCTCCCAATTTCATCTATCGCTTCTGCAAGGGTGAGACAGATTACATGGTGTATGGATATCAGTTTCAGCGGTTCATGCCTGCTTACGTCCGCCGTGGATCAAAAGTCAAGGAGCAGGTGCTCGACCTGACACAGGAAGAAGCCAGAAGGCTCCGCGAGATTCTGCAGGTTGAGGCTTTGCCGGAAAACAGGGTCTACCGCTACAACTATGTCCGGGACAACTGTGCCACCCGCCCCTGGAAGCGCATTATGCAGGCTACTGACAGAGAGATTGTGCTTCCCGACACATTGTATCATCCTACGTTCCGCTCTGAAATGAGGCATTTCCATAAAAACTATCCTTGGTATCAGTTTGGAATTGACTTGGTGTTGGGCAGTGGCCTCGACTATCCGCTTGAGAAAGACGAGGACACATTCGCTCCGCCGGTGCTTGCAGACAAGCTGGCAGCTGCCACTATTGGCGGGGAGCCACTCGTCAGGGCTACCAACGTAATCTATCCCGGTGAGGGAGACGTCACGCTTCCCCCTACGCCGTGGTATCTGACCCCGATGGCAGTAGCAATTGTAATGCTTCTTCTCAGTATTGGCACGATGTTTGCTTATATACTTAAAGGAAGATTGTGGAAATGGTGGATATTCCTCTATTTCCTTGCGGCCGGCATTGCAGGATGCATCGTGACTTTCCTTGTCTTCTTCTCGGAGCATGAAGCCACATCTCCTAATGTGTTGATATTATGGCTAAATCCTTTGCAGCTGGTCATTGCAGCCGGCATATGGTGGAAGTCATGGAAAATCCCGGTATCGGTAATGGCTGTCTATGACGTTGTCATGGCGATAGGCTTGACCATTCTTTGGGCCACTCCTGTCATCACTCAAGCCACCAATCCTGCCGTATGGCCCATGCTCCTCAGCATCCTCCCCCTCTCCGCCACCCTCCTCCTAAAACAGAAAAACACCTAACCCCAACCCCACAACCTCACAACCCCACAACTCCACAACCAATGAACAAACTGCTGACATCCGTACTTTGCGGCCTCGTCGGTATCTCGACGGTAGCAATGGCTGATCCCACCCGACCGCGTCTCGTAGTCGGGATCATGGTCGACCAGTTGCGCACCGACTATATAGATTTTCTCAGCGAACGCTTCGGCAAGGAGGGTTTCAATCTCTTGAAGAGCCGTGGACTTTATCTCAAGAATGTAGACTATAATGTCAAGGACCTTGACATTGTAAGCAGTACAGCCATAGTCTACACCGGCAATTATGCCTCCGCTTCAGGCATTCCTTCGGATAAAGTGTATGACCCGGCTTCGAAGTATCCGCAACCGATACTTCATGACCCCTCCACGCTTGGAAATTTTACCAATGAAACATATAGCCCTACAGGGCTGCGCCTGTCTACCATCAGCGACGAAATAGCCGTAGACGGGGTAGGACTGGGTGCTATCTACAGCATATCGCCTGATCCGATGCAGGCGATCATAATGGCCGGCCATGCCGGCAACAGTGCATTCTGGATCTCCGATGAAAACGGGAAATGGGCCACTACGACCTATTATAAGGATGTGCCAAACGTGATGAGCCAGCGCAATTATCGCACTCCTCTTGCCGACAGGCTCGACACAATGGTATGGACTCCCAGCAAGACCCTTGACTCTTATCATGGGGTGCCTCCACAGAAGAAATACTTCCCATTCCGCCATACGTTCCCGAAGAAGAGCAGCGACCGCTATGTGCAATACAAATCATCCGCGCTTGTCAATACCGAGGTGACCGACATGGCCATCGAATACATCAAGAGCCTTCAGCTCGGACAGAGAGGCGACGTAATCGACATGCTGAATTTGGGATATACGGTGGCCCCATACAAATATTCAGCCGACGGCGACAAGCGCCTGGAGATGCAAGACAGCTACCTGAGGCTCGATGGACAACTTGAACGCCTGATGGGCGCCATCAAAGAAAGCGTTGGCCTTGACAACACTTTGGTGTTTCTGGTCTCTACCGGATATTTCGACGAGGCTGCTGAAGATGAGCCCCACTACAAGATACCGAACGGCACTTTCTCCACTAAGCGTGCTACTTCGTTGCTAAATTCATATCTGAGCGCCAAGCACGGCAATGACCAATATGTCGACGGCAGTTTCCGCGATATGATCTATCTTGATCATAACACCATTGAGCGGAAAGGGCTTGACCTTGCGGAAGTAAGTCGGGATGCACGCGACTTCGTAGTGATGATGAGTGGCGTAGCCGATGTCAAATCGCTGACCGACATAGTAGGTGAGACTACTCCCGAATTGCGCAGGATAGGACGCGGCCTTGATCCCAAGACAGCCGGAGATCTAAGACTTGAGTTTGCTCCCGGCTGGACTGTCAACGACGATGTGCGCCTACCGGTGCTGACTTGGCAGGTGCGCGAGGGAAATCCTGCCACCCCTGCTTTCATTATGGGATCAGGAGTCCCCGTTAAGGTCGAGACCCGAGAGGTCAACGCCTCAGCTATTGCGCCCACCGTAAGCTCGGTGATGCGCATAAGGAGTCCCAATGGAGCTGCTGACAAGCCCTTTATTTTCTAAACATGCGTATTTCTCTCTTTACTGGAATATAATAATTATAGGGCAACAACACGAGGCGAATAATGTAAAAAATATGCAAATTGACAAAAATTGTGCATTGTGAATTATGAATTATGCATTAATTTGATTATCTTTGCATTTTAATATAGAATATAATTTTAATTCTCATTAAAAATGGGATTCAGCAGCATACTAAAATCAATATTCGGCGACCAGAGCGAGCGCGCAGTACGTCCGCTTTGGACACGCCTTCAGAAGGAAATCAACCCTATTTCCGAGCAGATCCGCGACATCTCAAACGATGAACTCCGCGATAGAATCAACGTGATCCGCGACGATATCCGTGGCGAGGCCAAGACCTACAAAGACAAGATGGCCGATATCCGCGCCCAGATCGAAACTATGGAATTCGACAAACGAGAACCATACTGGAAGGAAATCGATACGCTTAAGGAAGACATGTACAAAATGTATGCCCGTAAGCTTGACGCGGCTCTTCCGGAAGTGTTTGCAGTGATCAAGGAGACAGCTCGCCGCTTTGCATCTAACGATACTATTGAAGTGACCGCCAGCGATTTCGACCGTGAACTCGCTGCCGAAGGCAAGGACTTTGTCTCCATCGACGGCGACAAGGCTATCTACAAGACATCATGGATTGCCGGTGGCAATGAGATGAAATGGGATATGGTGCACTACGACGTGCAGCTCATCGGCGGCATGGTGCTCCATGGTATCCTCCAGGGCGAAAAGACTTCAAACAACATCGCCGAGATGGCTACCGGTGAGGGTAAGACACTCGTGGC
>CAYSMP010000248.1:0-3994 GCA_964432215.1 uncultured Sangeribacter sp. | reverse complement strand
AGTATGGCAACGACCTCAAGAGCCTTATCGAAATGTTCCAATCTGTAAAGGATATAAACTATCCTGTAGTGGTGCATATCAATACTATAAAAGGTCTCGGTCTTAAACCCGCAGTAGAAGACAAAGAGGAATTCCACTATGCCGGCCCATTTGACCCAAAGACCGGCGCAATGCTGGATATATCAGAAAACGAACCCGAAGACTACAGCGAACTCTTTGCAAAGAAAATGCTTGCGAAGATGAAAGAAAATGAGAAGGTTGTGACTATCACAGCCGGCACTCCGGGAGTCCTCGGATTTGACAAGGGCCGCCGTCAAGAGGCAGGCAAACAATTTGTTGATGTCGGCATAGCAGAGCAGGCTGCCGTAGACGTGGCAAGTGGACTTGCCAAAGGTGGAATGCGACCGGTCGTAGGATTCGTCAGCAGTTTCCTACAGAGAGCTTACGACCAGTTTAGCCAAGATATCGCGCTCAACCGTCAGCCGGCAACTTTCGTAGTATTCTATGGATCGATGTTCGGCATGAACGACGAGACACACCTTGGATTCTTCGACATTGCCCTCCTTTCCAACATCCCTAACCTTCTCTATCTTGCACCTACATGCAAGGAAGAATTTGAGGCTATGCTCGATTGGTCGATAAAACAGAATGAATTGGCCGTTGTAGTTCGTACACCAGGTTCGATGGCTGTTTCCAATAAGGAAATAAAGGTGCTCGACGATTATTCAAAACCGGAATACGACATCGTGCGCCGTGGTGAGAAAGTAGCCTTGATTGGAGCAGGAGCAATGTTCACATATATGTCCTTAGCAGCAGATATGCTTGCGGAGCAAGGTATCAACGCTACCCTCATCAACCCGCGCAATCTATCAACTCTCGACACAAAGGCCCTTGACTCTCTCAAGGACTACAGCGTAGTAATCACTGCTGAAGATGGCATCATCGACGGCGGTTATGGTCAGAAAGTAGCGTCATATCTTGGCGAGGCACCGGTAAAGGTAATCAATCTTGGTCTCCCTAAGAAATTCCTCAACCGCTACAACTACTCCGACCTACAGCGCTCTTGCGGCCTAACTCCTGACCAGATTGCAGAAACTGCCATATCTGCATTGAAAGCGTAAGAGTTCAGGTATATGACAGGAATTGGCTTCTCATACCGTAAGTACATCGCTGTCATCGCGTTGCAGATAGTGCTCGTGATGACGGTGCTTGATGTGACTGTGGTCAATGTGGCATTGCCTATTCTTGCCGAGAAATTCAGCATTAGCAATTCGTCAGCAGTGTGGATTGTCACAATCTATCAGTTGGTGATAACCATGCTGCTTCTTCCTGTCAGCTCTATTGGCGACCTACATAGCTACAAGCGCACTTTTCTCTTCGGCGTTGTAGTCTTCACGCTCTCCTCTGCCATGTGTGCAGCCTCGCAGAATTTCACCATGGTAGTTGTATCCAGAGCCATGCAGGGTATCGGAGCAGCCTGCGTGATGGGTGTCAACATAGCCCTTGTCAGACTCATATATCCTCGAGAGATACTCGGACGCGGCATGGCACTCAATGCTATGTGCATTGCTATTGCTACAGCAGCCGGTCCTACGATTGCAGGTGCAATCCTTTCTGTTGCATCATGGCACTGGCTGTTTCTTATCAATATCCCGCTTGGCATCATAGCATTCTTTATCGGTTGGAAACTTCTTCCGCAGAATCCGCCAGTAGACCATAAGCCACGTTTTGACTGGCAGAGTGCTATAGAGAATATGGTAGTCTTCGGCCTGATATTCTTCGCCTTGGGAAATTTCTCGAGAAAGGGAGATCTGCTTCTGAGTGCAATATTGCTTGTCGTGGGTATCACAATCGGAATCTTCTATGTCAAACGTCAGTTTGGACACGAGCAACCACTCCTACCTGTCGATCTCTTCCGCAATTCTATGTATACGATGAGCATAGCCACATCGGTATGCTCTTTCATGGCTCAGAATATTGCAATGATTGCCTTGCCGTTCCTATATCTAAATGGCTATCATTTTTCTGCAATATCAACAGGTCTGCTGATGACACCATGGCCATTGGCAACTATGATTGTATCTCCTATAGCTGCCCGATATGTTGAGCGGCATAATCCCGGCACTACCGCTGCAATCGGAATGGGAGTGTTTATCGTCGGTGTGCTACTGCTTCTCTTCACCGGAAACAATCCTTCGGAATGGAATATCGCATGGCGAATGGCGATATGTGGCGTTGGCTTTGGCATGTTCCAGACGCCTAATAATATCGTGATGGTAATGGCCACTCCTGTCAACCGGTCAGGAGGCGCCGGAGGTATGCAGAGTACCGCCCGACTCGTCGGGCAGACACTGGGAGCAACAATTGTCAGCACTGTCTTTGCCCTCCTCGCCCATGAGACCACTGCAATTTCAGTCTGTCTCTATATCTCGGTAGGATTCGCCCTCTGCGCCGGAATCTTCAGCTATACCCGCACCCTCGGACACAAATCTGAGCTCCATATGTAGTGTGAAAGAAAATTTCACACTTTTGCTTGGTATTTCCCCAAAAATTATGTAATTTTGTGATGCAAAACTGTCAGACGAACTAACTGACAGTCGGGAAGATTACATCACCTTGGCAATTCGGCTGCACCGGCAGCAGAAAGTGATGGAACGGCTCTTCTTCCTTGATGCGTTTCGGCATCTAAACCTAACATAGATTGCGTCCCGTTTGCAATATTTTTTAACAATCAGCATTGATTGTCTCCCTGCGATGCCTACGCATTGCACGGTGTAGTCATATGCAAACGGAGGAAAATATGCAATCTAATATCTTAAGAAATGGGCCGGCATTCACCCAAAAACATATTGACATAATCCCTTCCACTGCCTAAGCAAAGTCCACCCCTAGGACTTACACACTTACGGCACCGCTAATTTACACCCATTTTTCATCCAACCACTAACTCTTTTTGAGGCGGATTGACTGAGGGGAGTCAATCCGCCCACTCCTCCAATAAAAACGCTATACAGTTACCACACACACGTAAACGCACCGGGGACGGTGCTTACAACCCTAAAAAAGTACAGTATTTTTGTTAAATTTCGTTAGTTCGTGCACCAAAATGGTATCCATTTTTGTTATCAATAAAAAACGAATTGATTATGCACGTAGTATCGGCAAGAGAATTTAGGGCAAACCAGACAAAGATTCTGACGGCTGCAAAAAAAGGACAAACTGTTATGCTCACATCAAGAGTTGGGAATTTCAAGATTGTCCCGATCTCGGATAATGACGCCATCATCGAAAGGAATTTGAGAGCATCAATGGAAGAAGTAAAAGCTCATCTGGAAGGAAAAATCAATCTTCCAAACGCAAGGGATATCGAATTCTGATGGAAATCAAGGCAACCGAAATTTTCCGGAAATGTGTGAAACCATTGGCCAAGCGGTATCGCAGTTTCAGGAAGGATTATGATGATTTATTAGATGAATTAGAAAAAAATCCTAATTTAGGTATCGACTTAGGAGATGGCTATCGCAAAGTAAGAATGGCGATAGCATCTAAAGGGAAAGGAAAGTCGGGAGGAGCAAGAATAATTACGTTCGACATGGTAGAACGTAATGACTGCCTGTATCTGATCTATGCATACGATAAGTCAGATGCGGACAATATCAATCTAAATATTATAAAGAAAATAGTTGCAGAAATGAATCTAGGTTCCAATCCATAATCTGTAGTTACCTCACCCAAAACACTACACGACACGCAATTTTCGAAATTCTCAGATTCTTTATATTTCCTTAATAATCCGACGCTTTACCACAAGCGTTATATTTTTAGAAACAGGGAAAAGCCCGACCCACACGACTCAGATAAGTTATCAGAGGTAGTTTTTTCGGTTGAGTGGCAGCTGCAAGGCAACTGCGTCCCAATTTAGTAACTAAAAAACACACAATTATGGAAAAGGAAAAGAAATCTTATTTCGTCAACATGATCGAAGCCAAAGACG
>CAYSMP010000247.1:0-4083 GCA_964432215.1 uncultured Sangeribacter sp. | reverse complement strand
ACGGTATAGGACGCACGCGGAGCGTGCTCTGTTACTAAAGGGACGGTATAGGACGCACGCGGAGCGTGCTCTATTACTAAAGGGAAGGTATAGGACGCACGCGGAGCGTGCTCTGTTACTAAAGAAACGGTATAGGACGCACGCGGAGTGTGCTCTGTTACTAAAGGGACGGTATGGGACGCACGCGGAGCGTGCTCTGTTACTAAAGGGACGGTATGGGACACACGCGGAGTGTGCTCTGTTACTAAAGGGACGGTATAGGACGCACGCGGAGTGTGCTCTGTTACTAAAGGGACGGTATAGGACGCACGCGGCGTACGATCTCTTTATAGGCGGTAGATGAAGGGGAGGGTGATGGTGAAGATGGTGCCGGAGGGATTGGAGTCGAATGAGAGGGAGCCTCCGTGGAGGTTTACGATCTGGCGGGAGAGGCTTAGACCTATGCCGGAGCCACCATTCTTTGTAGTAAAGAATGGGAGGAATATGCTTTCGGCAGCATCTGGACTTATTCCGCAACCATTATCCTCTACCGATATCATGAAGTGATGATTAGGGTGATCAGCCTTCGTTGATACAATTACAGTCAGATTCTCTTCGAGGGATTCGACTGCATTTTTTATCAGGTTAATCAGTACCTGTTCCATCTGATGCCTGTCAACCTGCAGCTGTATATCCGTATCCTCTATCTTGAATTCGATGAAGGGTTCAGGAAATAGCATACGCAACCCATCGAAAATATCTCCTATTCTTGTCCATTCTAAATGTGGCTGGGAAAGACGGGATAGTTTTCGATAGTTTTCCACAAACTTAAGCAATCCTTTGCTTCTTCGGTTTATGGCATTGAGTGCTTCAGTTGAGTCTTCGTCTAACTGCTGATTATTCTCTGTCAGCATTCCGGATAGAGAAATGATGGGGGAGAGGGAGTTCATTATTTCATGCGTCAAGACCCTGATAAGTTTTCGTTGAGCCTCAATCTCGCTCTGCTGTACAAGAAGATTTACATTTTCAATTGAAAAAATACATACATCCGAGCCCTCAGAATCGTAAGACGCCATTGAGAGTTTCAGACGTTGCTCCCTTCCGTCTAAATTCAGAGTCAACATCTTTGGTTGTCCCGGAAGAAGACTTTTCAACGTTAATGCCAAATCAGGATGCACTGCATCAAGCATTGAGATATGGTTGATCTTGAAGCCACAGAGATTCTGGATAGCTTTCTGATTCATCCATGAGACATTACCATCTGTATCAGCTACGATCAAAGCTGAATCCACAAGATTCAAGATGGCTTCATACTGTCCATACTGTCTCTCCTGGCGCATGAGGTCTTCACGGAATCCGGAGATAACGTCGTTCATCTCCTCGGCGAGCTTTCTCTCTGAGCCACGCATCTTCTCAGAAGGGAATCGTAGAGAGAAATCGCGGTTGCGTATTGCTTGCAGCATGCGACGCAAACGATCAGCTGATTTATTGACAAACCATCCCATCATAACCCATATTTCTCTATTTTGCGATAGAGTGTGAATCGTGAGATTCCAAGCAAGGAGGCGGCTTGCGAAAGGTTTCCATTGCTCCTGCTGATAGCTTTCATGATAGCCTCCTGTTCAAGTTGCTCAAGATTAAGAGTCTCATTCTTTGGAGTTGGCTCAACCATCCGGGAAAACTCTATATCTTCAGCTTCCAAAACGGAACCGGAAGCCATTACAATCGCTCTTTCCATGACGTGTTGCAATTCCCTGACATTGCCAGGCCATGAATGGGTGAGGAGTTTTCTGCGTGCGGAGGCAGAAATCTCAACATCTTCAAGATGATAGCGTCGGACAATCTGGCGTGAGAAATATTCAGCGAGAAGGACAATGTCATCGCCCCGTTCACGCAATGGCGGGATATGAAGTTCAATGGTGTTGAGTCTGTATAGGAGGTCTTGTCTGAAATTTCCATCAGCCACCATTCTTGCAAGATCAGCATTGGTGGCGGAAAGGATTCGCACATCAACTTTATTGACTTTTGTTGAGCCGAGTCGGGAAATCTCACGCTTCTCAATCATTGTCAACAACTTTTGTTGTGCACCCGGAAGCAGGTTGCCTATTTCGTCAAGAAAAGCAGTTCCACCAGCCGCTGACTCCAACCGTCCGGCTTTTGAAGCCTTGGCATCTGTGAATGCTCCTTTCTCATGGCCGAAGAGTTCGCTTTCAAACAGATGCTCAGGAATTGTACCGAGGTCTATTGATACAAAGGGTTTGGTATTACGGTGGGAATGATAGTGGAGGAGATGGGCTACTACGTCTTTTCCGGAACCGTTTTCCCCTGTAATCAGTACGTTGGCATCGGTGGCAGCAATTTTGGCAATCTGCCGGTTGAGAAGTTTCATTTGAGGAGACTCTCCTATTAGTACCGGAGCATCATCTGTCTTTACATCATCTGTCTTTAAAGGAGCAAAAACCTCTTTCTTTTCTCTATCAAAAGATGGGTTTCTGCGGGAGAGACTTAGGTCTATGGCACTTTCCACAATACCGAGAAGCTTGGCATTGTCCCAAGGTTTTGGTATGAAGTCAATAGCCCCTGCTTTTATAGCCCGGACAGCTTTTTCAGTATCGACGTAGGCAGTGATGAAAAGCACCACTGCTTTGGGATTTCTTTTCAATATGAAATCGAGCCATTGGTAGCCTTCCTCCCCGCTGCTGGCATTGCGGCGGAAGTTCATATCAAGGAGGATGACATCCGGATCAAAAGAGTCCATGAGTCTTCCGATATCCTCAGGATCTGTAATGACACGTATAGCTTCAACATGGCGTCTCAGCAGCATGTTGAGCGACAATAAAACGTCTTCATTGTCGTCAACAATAAGTACTTTACCTTTATTTGAGGTCATTGTGATGAGATACCAATAGAATGGAGATATTCTGGTGCGAAATCTACTTCATTTGGCCATTCCACAGTATTCAAATGAATTCGGAATTGCTTAAAATAATTAATGTCACGTAGGGGTTGGAAAGCTTTGCCAACCAAAGAATCTTTTAAATCAGCAATTTTGACATCTCCATTATTAAACCATAGTTTAAGACGATAATGATCCAAATAGCAGGCTTTAAGTACTTCAAGGAACATATATATTTTTATTTTAGAGGTTCTATTTTACTTGGATGTTCACCACGAACAGTCTGTTCCCATGCTGTCTCAAGTTCACTCCGATGAGTTTCCATCCATTCAAAAATCATCTTTAGAGCCCTTGATGGCATCTCTCCTTTGACAACTCCATCTTTAATATTGACAGTACACTTGTATTCTCCATACCATGCATGGAAATGAGGAGGTAAGTGGTCTGCAAAATTAAGAAAAATTATAATTCCGTAGAATGAACTAATTTGAGGCATAATAAACAATGATTTTTCTTTAGACTGCAAAGATACTATTATATTTTTGAAAATGCAAAAGTTAAAGAAACTTTTTTGTGAGGGTTTGCTTCGCTTATTTTGTAGCGAAGCCAATCTGCCATTTCAAATCATTCTTTGAGGTATTCGATGGGTTCGGCGTGCATTATGTCGCGGATTTTTCCGGAGATGGTGAAATAGGTTGATATGATGATGATCAGTAATGCTGAGGCGTATGCAATCGAGAGGTCGGTCACACTAAGGAATTTTCGGTAAGGAATCCAATCTGATGCAATAATGTATAGTGATAAAGTTATCAGCATTGCCATAAAGAATATCCAAAGATATGAGCGCACAAATATCATGGCTATTACCTTGCGGCTGGCACCATTGAGTTTCCTGAGTGCCATCTCCTTCCTACGGCGACGTGTGTCGAGAGCAACCCCGGCGTAAATACCTGCTAAGGTGGTAATGACACTGATCCCTGATAAAATATATATGATAATCATAAACACCTTTTCTAAATTATAGTCAGGAGCCAGATCATAGAAACTATTCTCAACGCTAAGGTCTATTCTCGAAGGACATACATCCTTGAATATTTCTTCAATGGCATTTTTAGTTTCTTTCTCCATACCGATCTTTGGAAGTATTATTCTCTCGTAATATGAATCAGATCTTGAGGCATCGGTGATGATTACGCTTTCTCTGGATT
>CAYSMP010000246.1:0-4106 GCA_964432215.1 uncultured Sangeribacter sp. | reverse complement strand
TGCGTGGTTGAATGATCATGCCGTGTTCTCCTACGATTCGTTCTGGTGTAATTTCGTCTTTAAATTCATAACCCTCACCAAGATGAGAGTAGGAATCCGTTGCCCAGATGATATAGTGCCTGTTGCCATCTGCGTCTTTGGGGCGCGAATGGTCAAGAAGAAGTTTACGGAAGGCTTTCGGGTATTTTTCCCAGAGCCAGTTCTCACTTACATCAATCTTTTTTTCTTCTTCAATCTGGTCTTCAGATACCATAATGCAAATTTACTATAAATACACTCACTCTATGTGAACTCATTCGTATTTTTTAACAGCTTCCTTCAATCTCTCTTTGATTTTCTCTCTAAGGCTAACTGGCTCAATTACCCTTATACTTTCCCCATATGACAATATCAGCTGTTCAAGCTCGTAATTCGGTCTCACTTCGATCTCTATCTCATATCCATCCATGACATGACTTTTCAGTTTCTGACTTTCGTGAAGTGGTTTTGTCTGTATATATGGATAAAGTGAATTTGATACCCAAAGCCGGATTTTCTCAGGTTCGCATTCCATTCGTTTCGTTACTCTGATTATATCTGAGAAGTATTCATCATTGAAGTCATATTCTCTATTCTCAATATAGGTGACTCCTGTGATTAGATTGATCCGCTCTATCCTGTCGAAGGCGAAATTCGATATTGTGTCAAATCCATGTTCCCTTCCCAATAGAAACCATCGGTTGTTGTATTCTTTAATGTAGTAAGGATGCACAAGGACTTCCTTTTCAGTCCCTCTTACAAAACTCTTGTACTCTATAGCCAAGACCTGCTTGTTGCATATAGCCGAGAGGAGAGGAGAGAAGTGCTCTTTCCCTCTTAGGTATCGGCATTCGTCAAATCCCACAACCTTCTTTCCATCAATGTCGATGTTAAGTGATAACTTGAATCGCTCGATGAAGGATTGCATCCATTCCATCTGTGGGGTCCCTTCAAATTGAGATAGAATCGCCATACATTGCGTCAGTTGGGCAAGTTCCTCATCATTGAAAGGAAGTTTGAATATGGATGATTCTGGATTGTTATATGAATATGTGACATTGCGCCCTTCCTTCCGGCTCTCAATTATTATGTCTGGATAGGAAGAAGCAATATGATCCATATCTTGACGGATGGTATTTAAGGCAGTTACCTTTGGGAATCCTTGAAACACCAATTCTTTATTTACCTCCTCCATAAGTGCAGACGTAGAGTATCCACCTCGACGGAGACATCTGTCGAGTACCTTATATCTTATATCGGAACTTTTGGTGTTGGGCATACTATGGGCGTTTACCCTGCAAAGATAGCATTTTTTCCTTAAAGGTGCAAATACAATGAGCCTATTTGTTAAGTTCATATTGCCTCCTGCTCCAAAGCACAAGGCTAGTCTTCCCAATTACCAGCACGGTTTGTCCTCCGCAAAAGGCGCTTGCGCCTCCATCTGCGTGTGGTAGATCCCCTGATCCTCTCTTACCGGAAGCGGCTTTAGCCGCCTGATATCCTCCTCCCTTTTCACTATCTACATGCGGATATACTGCCCAAATCAGACAGTCTATTTACAATTTTTAACAAAATCAATTTGCAAATACTAAATTCAGATATTAACTTTGCACTCGGAAACAAAAAGCAATGCAAATATGAAATCAAGTAATATTGCATCGCCTTCCTCACGATGGCCTGAGGCCCAAACGTGCCACACACCGTGCCGAGACCCCAGAGGTCTCGGAAGAGAACAATTACTTATTGCCACAACCACAACGGAGCTCCATCCGGTAAAGGCTATATCTTGCTGACTACCCGAGTCTGAAGCCGAAGGGAAGCAAACTCTCTGCCCCTTTGCGCCTTTGCGTGAGCCCCCCGTTGTGTCGATGCCCTGACAAATGCATCGCCATGCCCATGCGTCAGCTGAGAGGTCATTATGTGCCCCCTGACGTCATGCCATAGCCATGCATATATGCATCCTGACCGTCCATGCCTGCGGTATTGAGGTTCATTCACGCCCTCCGCAGTCATGTACGTTCCAGCTGCATCCCTTGGCTTATTCGAGACCGTCTTGCGCCAAACGCTAAGACTCAGTGCGTATTATTTCCAAGAACGCTCATCGCATCGACCGGAGTATCGACCCTGACGGCCGCGACATGAACGAATTCGCCACCCTATACTCCCCCCGCCATAGGTGACGGGGCCAAATATATACATTCTTATGAAATCAATCCACATTCCTAAATACCAAGGCTTGCATTCAGGAGGCTCTCCGGCCTCCGAATGCAAGCCTTTTTCTATAACTCACAAATTCGAAAAATCTTATAATAAGGTTGTTTAAACTAATTTCGATTAGTAAAAATACTGTAAAATAAATAAAATACAGCGTACTCTGAAAAAATGCACTATATTATAGAGGTCAAACAAAACATCTAGTAACCATGCCAGAATACGCTGTAGTCTACAAAGATGCAACAAAAATTTGGATTATGCCCCATCTTTCGGTAGCAAAAAGAGGATTTTTTTCTCCGCAAATTTGCGGAGAAAATTTGGTGGATTCACCGCAAATCACTATATTCGCAGTATGAAACGCACAATAAAATATAATGCCTATATTTGGCAACGTGAGGATTGGCCTCAGTTCCACATCAACGACCTCATATCCAAAGGCATGCTCCTCAGCAGCCACGAAGGAGGTCGCAACACCAACTACCTCCTCCCGGATTAGTCGGCTTACGTATGCGGCTTAGCAGGGGTTGTTGACAATTCTGTAGAGGGGTTGAGGATGAAGGGGGGGAGAGTTGTAATTGTGGCAGAATGATAAAAAAAATTGGTGATAGTGCGGTAGATTCAAAAAAATAATGTAATTTTGCAGTTGGATTCCCTGCCTGTTGCCTTTGGAGAGGGGAGCCGTACCCTTAAATGTCTAATCTACACATATCTAATCTAATTAGAAATGAAAAATATTCTTGTCATAGGCAGTACAGGCCAGATTGGCAGTGAGCTTACAATGAAGCTCCGTGGTCTATATCCGGAAGGAAACGTTGTGGCCGGCTATATCCCCGGTGCCGAACCAAAAGGGGCGCTCCTTGAATCGGGACCCTCCGCTATAGTGGATATCACTAACCCAGGCCAGATAGCCGACGCCGTAAGCAAATATAAAGTAGATACTATTTATAATCTTGCTGCCCTCCTTAGCGCTGTGGCTGAAGTAAAACCTCAGCTCGCCTGGAAGATCGGTCTTGGTGGACTCTTTAATACTCTGGAGGTTGCTCGCGAAAAAGGTTGCGCTGTCTTTACCCCCAGCTCTATAGGCAGTTTCGGCAATTCCACTCCTCACACCAAGACTCCACAGGATACTATCCAGCGACCAGAGACTATGTATGGAGTGACTAAGGTTTCCGGTGAGCTCCTCAGCGACTACTACGCAAAACGTTTTGGTGTGGACACCCGTTCGGTTCGTTTCCCCGGCCTTATCAGCTATGTGGCCCCTCCGGGTGGAGGCACTACCGACTATGCCGTTGACATCTATTATTACGCCGTAAATGGTGAGACATTTAAGTGTCCTCTCAAGCCGGGCACTCTGATGGATATGATGTATATGCCCGACGCTCTACGTGCTGCTGTAGAGATAATGGAGGCCGACCCATCCAAACTTAAGCATAGGAACTCCTTCAATATTACGTCAATGAGTTTTGATCCTGAAGAAATCTATGCAAAAATCAAGGAATATGTCCCCGACTTCAAGATGGAATATGATCTTGACCCGTTGCGCCAGAGCATTGCTGATTCCTGGCCCGACAGCCTTGATGACTCATGTGCACGCGAAGAATGGGGTTGGAAACCGGAATATGACCTCGACGCCATGACACGCGACATGCTCAAAAACCTACGTTTGAAGTTGCACCCGCAGTCTTAAGTTTGCAAAACGCGTAAATAATTCGTATAAATTGGTCAAAAACGCTGAATCGATGTTTGATTTCGGCGTTTTTTTATTATCTTTGTGCTTTCTTTTTCAGCTACAGGTGAATAGATATTTTTTGTTCTTAAAATCAATAAGTTAAACAACTATAACATAGACATTCTACAATGACTATCCGAAAACA
>CAYSMP010000245.1:0-4117 GCA_964432215.1 uncultured Sangeribacter sp. | reverse complement strand
GATGTTTTATCATCGGTATTTTTGTTGGCCTTTGGACTCGCCACGACATGAGCCCGCTTGTAAATGCACTTCTTATCTCAGGTTTTTGTGGAGGTTTCACTACATTCTCCTCATTCAGCCATGACAGTTTCGCAATGATTCAAAAGGGACAATGGGTGAAATTCATCTGCTACATAGTCCCGTCCGTAGCCCTCGGCCTTCTGATGGTATGGCTCGGCATCAAATGCGTCGCTTAAGATACAATAATCCAATATAAAACGTGCAGGCAGGAGCCTTATATCTCCTATCTGCACGTTTTTTATACTATATACCCCTGGTCTCCGAATTGTAGGTTTTCCTGCGTTTATGCAATCTTACCCGTTTCTATTTCATTTTTTAAGAAATCAAATACATATACTGGTCCTTGATAATACAATCCACATTCCGGGTCGTTGACCTTTGCAAATGTCTCCGAACCATACAGTACATCCAAGGCCTTCAACATATCCCAACCATAGTACTCCATTATCATCTGGGTCAATTCAGATGCCAGACATTCTATTTGAAATTGTATATCTTGATTCATTTTTGTACTTTTAGATATTTCAACGCTTTATCATTGGCAAAATAGTATTGAATTGACCGGCTGCCATAAAATTTTATTTCGGTTATCAATTCTTCTATTGTTATATAGTGTTGCATATAACGGCGAATTTGATTACCGACACTGTCATCTGCAATTGGTCCAATTACGATATCATAATTATGAATAAGCACCTGGTTTGGATTTTTTCGATTAGCTACGACAAATTTAGCCCATTCAATAGAATAGGAATCAAAAATCTTAATCTTCAAACCATCCTGCTTGGCCTTGTCTATATCGAATAGAAAAGATGTAACTATGGCTTCTCCAAAATTATAGAAGTCCACTCTTGTGGCTGCCCATTTTAATGCTTGTCCATAATCAGGATTCAAGTAAAAGCCTTTGCCAAAATCTTTACCATTTTTACTTTTAGAGAGGTCAACTGTCTCAATAGCAACATTTGAGCCGTGATGCAGCGTTATCATCGAATTCTTCCTCCTCTATTGTAACAAGCGATTTGCAGATCATCTACTGTGTTTTCTATCGAAAGAGTATGCATGGTGTCATAATGCTTAATCAGCAACTCAATCCCATTGAAATTACGCAGATAAGAATATGCTTGCCGAGTTGAGAGATGAAATCGCTCAGCGAATACGCTTACACATGCTATTATATAGTCAATTCGATTTTTAATTTCACGTTTATCCATACTATATCAGTTGTTTGTTAAAAAAACATTTACAGGTGAAATTTTGTTTTATCGGCGCGGTCGACTCATGAAAATAATTGTAAATCTCATAATCGAATTCTTTCTAAATTACCCATTGGCGTACTTCCTGCGCGTTAAGGCGTGTACTTCCCCTAATTTTTGCATGAAAACACATTTATTTTGTACGCTTCATATCAGCGAGAGCCGGCATCTTATAGGCTCGCCAAGCGAGAATAAGCGCTAATGATGTCACTGCTACGAAGGCTATTGCTGTTGAATGGAACATATTGCCAAGCCCTACAAGGGGAGAGACAACCGCTGCGAAAATATATTTCACTACACTCAAGATTGCTGATGCCGTGCCTGCTTCATCTCTTCCCACTTCCATCGAGAGAGTATTGGCGCTTGAGAAGATCATGCCTGAGAAAAGGAGCATCGGTATGGCAAATATCTCATAAAGAAAGAATGGACACTTAAACCACATCACAATAGCTTCTGCCACTGCAAACACAAACATCCCGACACATCCTACTACCATCGCCTGCTTCATGACCTTGAAGCGGGGAGCAAGATATGATCCGATACCCATTGCTATGGCATTGGCTCCGAAGATCAAGCCAAATTGAGTGGCGCTGAAGCCATAGTGAGTCTGTATGATGAAAGGTGCTGATGAAATGTAGGCATAGAGCAGACCGATTGCCACAGCTTTGATAGTGACGTAGATCATAAATCTCCCGTTGAGGAAAAGAGATTTGTATGCTTTGATGTAGTCACTGAAACTTGTGGCTTTCAGTCGTCGCGCCGGCGGGAGTGTCTCAGTGTAGTGTGTAGTCCAGAATGTCATCACTATTCCGACTGCGAGAAGGACAATGAAGATACCTTTCCAACCTACACTGTCGGCCATAAATCCACCTACCACCGGACCAAGGGCTGGGGCTATGCCATTGATAGCGCCGACAATTGCCATAAGTTTTGCGAGTTGGCGACCCATATAGACGTCGGCAGGTATTGAGGTCGAGAGCACCATAGCACCACCCGCCCCAAGTCCCTGAAACAGTCGGCAACAGATAAAGAAAGTGATACTTTTTGAAAGCAGGGATAATCCCGTAGCCAAAACGAATATAATGAGCGAGACTATAAGAACAGGTTTTCTGCCGTATCGGTCGCTTGAAGAGCCCCAAAGCACCGAACCTATACCCATTCCGATCATCGCCATCGATATCCCCATCTGGGTCATTGATGGAGTAGTGTGAAACTCTCTCATCATCGAGGGGATGGTAGGGAGATACATATCGTTGACAAGGGAGGAGAACGCACCGATAAGGGCAATGAAGGCCACAAAGAGGCCGTAGTTTTTTGGAGCTGGTGAGAGCACCGGATTAGTCGTTTTTGTAGTGGAATCTATAGCCATAATGGATTTTTTTTCTTGATATTTTATGGATGATTAACAAATTTCGTTGATTCCGGGTTCATTAAAAGAAAGCGACATCCATTTTCACAAATGGATGCCGCTTTTGTATTTTCTCAAAATACATTTTACTAACCTAACATCATGAAACTAATTTCTTGCTTATATACTTAAAACAATGTAGTAGGGGTAAGGTTCATTGATGGGTGTAATTTATATTTAAGCATCTACAAGAGTCTTGATATGATAACTGCCTCAAGATTATCTCGCATTTATCATATCATTATTTTTTGCGAGCTACTTAGTAGATTAAAAAAGGCGGATTCCCAAACGAGAATCCGCCTTTATTATTTAGATGACAAGATTGTTATCTCTTGATTACTTTCTTGCCGTTGATGATGTACAGACCTGCTGGCAGAGCATTAACTGCATTGCTATCGGCTGCTTTCAGAATCTGGATGCCATTTACACTATATACATCAAATTCAGTAGTATCTGCACCAAATACTGCATTCACGCCGGTTGTGGCAATGATGTAAGTAGCTTCGATTGCCTGAACGGGGGTGACGTTTGCAAGTGTTACGTTTCCTTCTTCGTCCTCAACCTCTTGGCCGTATATGAACGCACCCTGCATGATGCTGAGCTGATATGTACCGGGCTCGCTGATGGGGGCAAATACGGTCTCTGCACCATTCTCGTTCTCTACCTGAGTCAGGAAGTTAAGAGTGTATGCTACGCCTTCAGCTGCGCGGTCGTTGCGTACAGGAGCGTCACAGTAGTACTCTTCGCCTGTTTCGGTGTTAGTGAGCAGGAAGGAGTTGAGCAACATCCTTTCGTTGGGCTGTATAGTCTTGTTGTAGGGGAAGCTGATTGTTATTGTCTGGAGGTTATTCACGTATGCTCCATCTTCTGGATCAAGTACGTATACTGCTTGTGCTACCTCTTCAACAACGGAGTATGTTGCGTTGATAGCCTCAACCGGCACGATGTTGTCGAGAGTCACGTTTCCTTCGGCGTCCTCAACCTCGTCAGCCTTGATGAAGGTACCCTTCATGATGGTGAGCTTGTATGTTCCGGGCTCGGTGATAGGCAGGAGTGTGCTTTCCACACCGTTTTCAGTCTCAACAGAAGTGAGGAAGTTTAGCTTGTAGGCCACACCCTGGGCAGCGCGGTCGTCGCGTACCGGAGCGTCGCAGTAGTACTCCTCGCCGTTTTCGTCAGTGAGTACGATGGCGTTGAACTCCATCCTGTCGTTTGGCATCACGTTCCTGTCCTCGAAGCTGATTGTGATAGTCTGGATGTCGTTGACGATGGCACCGTCCTCGGGATCGAGAGTGTATGCGACTGCGGGGGCAGCCTCAGCCACGGTGTAGGTTGCGTTGATGGCCTCAACCGGCACGATGTTCTCGAGTGTCACGCCCTCTTCGCCTTCCACTTC
>CAYSMP010000244.1:0-4205 GCA_964432215.1 uncultured Sangeribacter sp. | reverse complement strand
AAAGTTACTGCCTTTTTTTGAATTGTGCAAATTTTTTGGCAACTTTTTTTGAAAAATTTTTCGCAAATAAAAAATTGAAAGGCTCTATTGATTGAAAATTAGAAGTTTATTGATTATAGACATGGAGTGGGTGAGAGAACGGTCATTCCATTGTGGGCGGTGCGGAGGCGATTGGCACCTCGCCGTTCCATTGTATAAGGGTGGGGAAGGGGTTGGGCGCGGCGGAGTGGCTCAAGGTCTCGTCAGATAGCGGAGATCTGAGATCATGTCGGCGAAGAATGCTTGCACAGGAGTGATAATGGGGCGGAACTCCGGTTCGGTACCATTGCTGAGCACTTTCAAACAGGAGTGTTCGCAGTGGATGCTTACCTTGCGGCCGAGTGTGAGGGGTTCGCCGTCAATCTGTGCCGGACCTTCTTTGAGGCGGATGATCTTCACTTCCTTTGCCTTGAAGGTGTCTACATAGCGGTTGCGGTCAATCTGGCCGCTGAGCAATCCTATTCCTGCCATGGCTTGCTGAAATATCGGTCCGTTGCGTACCACCGTCACGTCAAGAAATCCGTCGGTAAGGGATGCTCTCGGTGCTATATAGGCATTGTTGCCATATTGGGGAGTATTGCAGACGGCTATTACGAGGGCTTCTTCAGTGTATATCTCCCCATCGATTTCAAGAGCGTAGCTATCGGGCGTGAAATTGATGTATTCCATCAGAGCGCTTCTGACGTATTGCATCTTGCCACGGCGTTCGCCAGAGGCAAATTTTTCAGTGACCACCGCGTCAAATCCCATGCCAAAAGTGCAGAAGAAAGGCCGTTCGTCGGCTACCCCGCAGTCGATGGCGCATGGACGGTTGCGCGCTATTATGTCAATGGCACTGTCGAAGTCCATGGGCAGTCCGAGTGAACGGGCGAGCCCGTTGCCGCTGCCGCATGGTATGATTCCCAACGCGGTGTTGGTGTGCATGAGGGCAGAGGCAATTTCGTTGACGGTGCCGTCGCCACCGGCTGCCACTACGATATGGGTGCCTTTCTCTGCAGCTGTCCGTGCGAGTTCCGCGCCATGTCCTTTATGTTTGGTTTGCACTATGTCGAGATCTATTCCGGCGGCCTTGAGGCGCGCGGCTGTAAGGTCGCAGATTCCATTCTTGTCTCTGGTCCCTGATATGGGATTGATGAGCATAAGGGCCGATGGCATGACTTGTAATATATGCTTTTATGGGTTATGAAATTAACAATTATTACTATTGGGAGCGCAAAATTAGCAAAAAAAACCGAAAGATTTGCCTGTTTGGCGGATTTTTTATAAATTTGCACAATATCACGCCCGATGCGTGGTGCAGACGCCTTGAAATACAAGATTCACCGAGAAGGTAGCAATATCCTTATAATGCTGGCAGTGGTGCTGCTGGCTCTCAACATACCGGTCTGGCTCTTTCTGCCGCCTTGGATTCTCCCGTCAGTGTTGTCCGCACTGTCGGTGCTTGTGTATTCGTTTGTGTTTAACTTTTTCCGTTGTCCGGCACGTCGCTACAAGGGGCCTCGTAAGGATATGGTTGTAAGTTCGGTAGATGGAAGTGTGGTGGTCATTGAGCGTGTGATGGAGCGGGAGTTTATCAAGGGCGAGGCTTTGCAGATCTCGGTGTTCATGTCCCCACTCAATGTACATGCCAACTGGTTTCCGGTCGAAGGGCGTGTGGCTTATGTACGCCATCATGCAGGTCGGTTTTATTCAGCGTGGTTGCCTAAGGCAAGCACGGAGAATGAACGCTCTACCATAGGCATAGTGACTCCGGAAGGACACCGAGTGACGGTGCGTCAAGTAGCAGGAGCCATGGCGCGCCGGATCGTCACATACGCCCGTGTAGGGGAGGAAGCTGAGTTTGACGAGCATCTCGGTTTCATAAAGTTTGGTTCGCGTGTCGATATCTATCTGCCGTTAGATTCAGTTCCTCTCGTTAGAATCGGGCAGCGGGTAGTAGGCGATCAGACCCAGCTCGCTACGCTTCCCGGATATAAAGCGGCTCCTCATATGAACAAATAGTGAGCCTCGCGGGTCTATACTAATGTAGATAATAAATACCCATGAGCATTCTTAAGACAATTAGACACAACATACCCAACGGCATTACCTGCCTCAATGTGCTATGCGGCACTATAGCGATTCTTGTGGCCGCCCATCCTCATCTTTCATATATGGGCTTGCGCTCCTGGCAATGGGGTTCACTTTTCATTGTTTTGGCTGCAGTGGCAGATTTCTTCGATGGCTTTGCTGCGCGTATGCTCCATGAAAGCCACCCTATAGGGGCAGATCTCGACTCTTTGTCTGATCAAGTGAGTTTTGGCGTGGCTCCAGCAGTACTTATGGCCTTCAACCTTTGGGGTAATGTCCCGGTGTGGCTGGCCTTTGCGCCTGCCGTCATTCCGGTGGCTACGGCTCTCAGGCTTGCGAAATTCAACGTGGATACAAGGCAGACAACCGGTTTCCTTGGAATGCCTGTCCCTGCAAACGCTATATTCTGGATTGGATATGTGGCCAGCTATTTAGGGGGAGCATTCTGGCTCTCATCGCCGTGGGTGTTAGTTCCTGCTCTCTTGTTGGTGGCTTGGCTGATGGTGTCGGAAGTGCCGATGTTGTCGTTGAAGTTTAAGACGTGGGATTTTAAATCCAATCTGGCTCGATATTTGTTGATAATAGGGTCGGCGGTGCTTTTGGTTTGCTTTCAGCTGCGTGGCATGCTTTGGATTATAGTCTTCTATATAGTCATGTCGCTTCTGTTTGGCCGTCGCCAGTCATTATCAACCCATTAAAAAGAAATTGCAATGTCAGGATTGCTTATACTTATATTGATTTTCATCGGTGTTCCATTTCTGTGGAAGTGGCTTAAACCATATTTCTTCCGTTGGGCTCAGCATCGTACAGAAGACTATGTCCGTCGCCAGATGGGAATGCCTCCGCGTGATCGAAATAACTCCCGCTCTCAGCAGCGACAGTCTTATGCCTCTTCCAGTGGATATTCCCAAAGCGCATATTCGCAGAGAGCCTACGGAGGGCAACGCCGTAGCCGTGGGTATTCCTCCGGTCCTCTGATTCCGAAGGAGTATGCAGTGGATGTTGAGTACACAGAGATCCGATCTTATTCTTCTGAGGAGACGATTGCCTCCGATGGCAAGAACGTGCGCTATACCATAGAGTCGCAGGTGAGCGATGCTGAGATAATTGAAATTCGCCGTGATAGGTAGGCTATGAAGACATTGTTCGTTTCAGATCTTGATGGCACACTACTCGGGCAAGACCGCAAGGTGAGTGCTGAAAGCGTGAGACTTATCAATGAAGCCATTGCGGAGGGCGCAATGTTCAGTGTGGCTACTGCACGCACTCCCGCTACTGTAGGTCCCTTGCTCAGTGGGATAGAGAGTCCACTGCCATTTATTGTGATGACTGGGGCTGCTATATGGAATCGGGAGGAGAACCGCTATGTTTACGCATCTTTTCATCGAGAGGAGACAGCGCGGCGGCTTGTGGAGCTCTACCGCAAGCATGGCCTAAGTACGTTTGTCTATATACTTGGTGATGACAATGTGATCCACATTTACCATATGGGGGAGATGAGCGATCTGGAGCGAGGGTTTATGGAGGAGCGTCTTGATACTCCTTATAAGGAATTCCACATTCTTGACAAAGATGACGCTGGGCTGCCGCATTGTCTTGATAGGGTCCTTCTGTTCTATAGTATGCGTCCTACAGACGATGTGGCCCGCGTATATGAGGAGATAAAGGATTCTCCCGACCTTCGTGCAGTGTTTTATCATGATATGTATGGCGAGGAGATTGCTCTGATGGAGGTGTTCGGTCCTGAGGCTTCAAAGGCGAATGCAGTCCGCAGGCTGGCTGATATGGTGGAGGCAGATAGGATAGTGGCGTATGGGGATAATGTCAACGATATTCCTATTCTGCAGGTAGCTGATGATGCAGTGGTCGTGGAGAATGCTGTGGAGGCAGCAAGGCACTCGGCAGGACGCGTGATAGGGCCTAATACTGAGGATTCAGTGGCAAAAGACATAAAAAAGCAAACTAAATTGCTGAAAAATTTGGAATAATGAAAAATTCCAATTAACTTTGCATCGTCAAAGGCTCGAAAGGCCAAAGATGGTAAGCCCTGATGGCGGAATCGGTAGACGCGCTGGTCTCAAACACCAGTGGAGCAA
>CAYSMP010000243.1:0-4213 GCA_964432215.1 uncultured Sangeribacter sp. | reverse complement strand
TTCGTAAGTAATCATACCCACATCCCACCTGATCTGCCGTCAGATGGTGGAATATGGCCGCTATCGACCCAAAATAATAATCCTTACGCTTCCCCGTAAGATGCACATGCACAACCTTAATCTGTCTCATAATCCAAAATTTTCTGCAAATATACACAAATAACCTCTATTTGCAACCTTTTCAACAAATTATTTTATAAAATACCCACAAAAAAATCGGCCCAAAGCCGACCCAATCCTCCCGATCCTCCATCTTCGATCCCATTCCGAACCCATCCCACCATCCCGACCACCCATGTAAACCCAGCCACCACCAATGCCACCCAAAATTCAACCCCAATGTAAACTTTCCGCCCCCAAATGTAAACCAAAATTAAACCAATGTAAACGTTTCGTTTTTTCCGCCCTTTCCAGCCACCTCCACCTAACTCCCAAATTTTCAATCCCTTCCATCAAAAACCGCCGACCTCAAAAATATCCGCTTCGTTTCGTGCCCCATATAAAAGAAATCAAGAATAGAAAGATGAAAAATATATTTTTTGTATTTGTTGCGGTCATGGTTGTGCTTGGATTTCCTTCCTGCAGCAATGATGACTGGACCTACGACAAGACCCTTGAACACGTCTATTTCTTTGGTCCGCAGGTTTGGGGCTACGACGATACTAAGAAAGGAAACAACAATGTAGTGTTCTACGATATAGACCTTGGTGCCACTGCCGAAGTGCCGATGCAGTTCTGGAGTGAGTTCTTCAGAAGCTATGATGTTGTAACGTACTACTATACCGTGAGCGAGACACTGACACTGGGAAAGGATTACTCTGTGGTGGATGAGAATGGCAATGTCATCAATGCAGACGCTAACGGTGCATACTCCTTCACATGGAAAAATGCTCAGAAAGGTGTGAAAAATATCTATGTAAAGTCACTTCCGGGAGGCGAGACCGGCACAGTGACGTTGCAGACGGCTGATCCTGCTGGTGCTACTCCGGTCAACAACGATTTGACTACAACACTTCAAAGCAAGACTTCCAACTATGAAGTCCGTATCTTCTCCCAAAACTATAAAGTGGCAATCAACATAAAGTGATATAGTTGGTTTTGTTGATTAAGAAACCCCGGGGCGATGCCGCCCCGGGGTTTCCCAATTCTTATTAAAGTTATAGACTATAACTCATCACTTAATACTCCTGCCAGGCGGTGATGCCGATGCTCTCTACCGGACGGGCCACGAAGGCCTTGACGAAGGCAAGCGCAAGGCGTGCGTTGGTCATCAGAGGTATGTTGTGGTCGATGGCTGCGCGGCGCACCTTGTAGCCGTTGGTCAGCTCGCGTTTGGTATGGTTCTTCGGTATGTTGATGACGAGGTCTACCTTATGCTCTGAAATTACATCGAGCACTGATATGCCTTCTTCATCAGGCCAGCAGACTTGTGTGGCTTTCACTCCATTCGAAGTCAAATAGTTGTATGTGCCGGGAGTTGCATAAATAGGAATGTTCTTGCTTTCCAGCAGACGGCATGCTTCAAGCATATTGACTTTGGCACGCGGATCACCGGAGCTGACGAGCACACCTTTCTCGGGAACATGGTGGCCTACGGAGATAAGTGCATTGAGAAGGGCTTCATCGAAATCCTTGCCGAGGCATCCTACCTCACCGGTCGAAGACATATCTACGCCAAGCACAGGGTCTGCTTTGTGAAGACGTGCAAACGAGAACTGCGATGCTTTAACACCTATATAGTCGATATCGAATGTTGATGTATCCACCACTGCAGGTTTCTCACCAAGCATGATTCTTGTAGCAGTATCAATGAAGTTCTTTTTGAGCACCTTGCTGACGAAGGGGAATGAGCGAGAAGCACGTAGGTTGCATTCGATCACCTTCACATAGTTATCTTTTGCAAGATACTGGATATTGAATGGGCCGGAGATATTGAGAGCTTCTGCAATGCGGGCACTGATGCGCTTGATTCGACGGGCAGTAGCCATGTAGATACGCTGTGCAGGGAAGACGAGAGTTGCGTCGCCTGAGTGTACGCCGGCATATTCGACATGTTCGGAGATTGCATATTCCACTATTTTGCCGTTTCTTGCCACTGCATCAAATTCAATCTCCTTAGTATTCTCAAGGAATTCGGAGATTACAACAGGATATTCTTTCGATACCTTTGCTGCCTGACCGAGGAACTCATGCATCTGCTCATAGTCGTAGCAGACGTTCATTGCTGCACCGGAGAGCACATAGCTCGGACGGATGAGAACAGGGAATCCTACTTCCTCCACAAACTTATGAATGTCTTCTTCAGTAGTGAGTTCCTTCCAGCGTGGTTGGTCTATGCCGAGCTGATCGAGCATAGCAGAGAACTTGTGGCGGTTTTCTGCACGGTCGATAGAAATTGGAGAAGTACCGAGTACAGGAACGTGGCTACGGTAGAGTTTCATTGCAAGATTGTTTGGAATCTGGCCGCCTACGCTGACGATGACGCCATAAGGAGTTTCAAGGTCAATGATATCCATCACGCGTTCGAAACTGAGCTCATCAAAGTAAAGACGGTCACACATATCGTAGTCGGTAGAGACGGTCTCCGGGTTATAGTTGATCATCACAGCCTTGTAGCCGAGTTTGCGGCAAGTGGTAGCTGCATTGACCGAACACCAGTCAAATTCAACTGAGCTACCAATACGGTAGGCACCTGAGCCAAGAACGATTATGTTGTTGCGTGCATTGAATTCGTAAGGAATAGAGTTTTCCTTCGCGTCATATGTGACATATAGATAGTTGGTGAGCTCAGGATATTCTGAAGCTACGGTGTTGATGCGGCGCACGAATGGAGTGACTTTGAGTTCCTTTCTGCGGCTTCTCACTTTCAGCATTTCAGCCTCCATATTGCCTGCGGGATTCTCTACAAGACGAGCAATCTGGAAGTCGGAGAATCCCAGCTTCTTTGCCTCAAGAAGAGTTTCGCGGTCAAGGTCGGCCACACTGCCGCCACGCTCTTTAAGCTGCTTTGCGAAGCGTACGATATTGTTGAGTCTGTCGATAAACCATATGTCGATCTTTGTCAGCTCCGCAACTTTTTCCGGAGTGTAACCTTCTTCGAGAGCCTGGGCTATAGCGAAGATGCGTGAATCTGTAGGGTGGGTGAGAGCATGCTCAAGGTCGTCGACATGAACGTCGTTGTTGCCGACAAAGCCATGCATTCCCTGACCGATCATGCGGAGACCCTTCTGCATTATTTCTTCAAAAGACTTACCAATCGACATGATTTCGCCTACAGACTTCATGGAGCTGCCTATCTCGCGGTCGACGCCTACGAATTTCGAAAGGTCCCAGCGTGGTATCTTGACAATCATGTAGTCCACTTCCGGAGCCTTGGCAGCTGAGTTGGGTGTGCCTGGTTCACCGATCTGGTCGAGTGTGTAGCCAAGTGCAAGTTTGGCTGCTACGAATGCGAGAGGATAGCCTGAAGCCTTCGATGCGAGGGCTGAAGAGCGGCTTAGACGCGCATTTATTTCGATGATTCTGTAGTCGTTGGTCTCAGCGTTGAAGGCATACTGGATGTTGCATTCGCCTACGATGCCGATGTGGCGGACTACCTTGGTGGCAATCTCCTCAAGCATCTTGATCTGCTCCGGCTTAAGCGATACTATAGGAGCTACTACGATGCTCTCACCGGTGTGGATGCCGAGGGGATCGAAGTTTTCCATCGGAACAACAGTGAAACAGAGGTCGTTCTTATCAGGGATTACCTCAAACTCGATCTCTTTCCAGCCCTTAAGGGATTCTTCTACGAGAATCTGGCGGGAATATGCAAGAGCGCTTTCACAGTGCTTGATAAATTCCTCGTCGTTGTTGCAGATACCGGAGCCAAGCCCGCCGAGGGCATAGCCCGAACGGACCATTACCGGATAACCGATACGGTGAGCCACTTCGAGAGCGTCTTCAAGGTTTTCAACTGCCTGCGACACCGGAGTCTTGATATCGATCTCATCCAGTTTCTTGACGAAGAGGTCGCGGTCTTCAGTGATCATGATTGCTTCTACCGAGGTGCCGAGCACCTTGACACCGTATTTCTCAAGCGTGCCGTCAAGATAGAGCTGTGTGCCGCAGTTAAGGGCTGTCTGTCCGCCGAATGCGAGCAGGATGCCGTCGGGGCGTTCTTTCTTGATCACTTCTTCTACGAATTCCGGGGTAATGGGAAGGAAATAGACTT
>CAYSMP010000242.1:0-4248 GCA_964432215.1 uncultured Sangeribacter sp. | reverse complement strand
GGTGCATGAAGATGGCGGAGTCGATGCCCACGATATTGTCGTGGAGCATGGTCATTGCTTCCCACCAGTAGCGTTTGATATTGTTCTTAAGTTCTACGCCATTCTGGCCGTAGTCATATACTGCGCTGAGACCGTCATAGATTTCGGATGACTGGAATACAAAACCGTATTCCTTGGCATGAGCCACAATAGTCTTAAAGACATCTTCCTGTTTTGCCATATTCTTATTCTTTATTTAAGTTTCGCTTCGCTCAACTTAAGATTTATGGGTTTATATGTTTATGGGTTTATGACCTAATATATCGACTTCCAGATTTCAGAAGCACATATTAAGATGCAAAATTAATCAAAATTTTTCAAATAACACCTATCTTTGATCAATTTTTTGGTTATGTAAATTTTGCTGTAACTTTTCAGCGGAGATTGAAATAAAGCTCACACAGAGGGCACACAGAGATTTTGCTGTTTATATTTATTCATAAGTGCTTTTATTTATCCAGCTTTATTCACAGAGGGGCGTTGCTTCGCTTGCCCAGTGAGCTCACTGAGACTATTCGTTAAATAAGCACCTATCTTTAATCAATTTTTTGGTTATTTAAATTTCCTTTTGCTCAACTTAAGGTTTATGGAGTACATCTCGACTTTCGCTCGCGAAAGTCGAATTGGTGATGGCGCAGACGCAGGAGTCTGACCAGACGTTTTCGGAAGTCTCTACCATGTCGATGATGGTATAGATGGGGAGGATGATGCCCATGATGCTGATATTGGCTCCGATTCCTGACATGAGCGAGAGGGTAAGGAAATAGCATCCCATCGGAACACCGGCATTTCCTACCGCGGAGATTACGGAAATAAAGAGCCAAAGTATCATAGTAGCCCAACTGATCTCCATGCCATTGTTTTGCATGACGAATAGAGAAGTGCAGAGAATGAAGGCGGCACATCCGTTCATATTGATTGTAGTGCAAAGTGGAAGGACAAATCTGGAAATCTTTTTATTGACACCAAGACGTTGCTCCGCATTCTCCATAGTTACAGGCAATGTCGCGGCACTGCTCTTGGTGAAGAATGCCATTATGACAGCAGGCGACATTCCACTGAATGTCTTAATCGGATTGAGTCCGGAAAGGAGCAGGAATATGGGAAGAATCACAAACATCTGGATAAGATTTCCGGAAATAATCACAGCAACATATTTGCCAAGAGAATCGGCCATCACTCCGGCTCCGGCTTCAGCAATCAACTGAGCGGCAAATGCCACAATACCGATAGGGAGGACAGCTATCAACCAGCGTATCAGAGTAAAGAGAATTTCTTGAATACCGGCGAGACCATTGACAATTATCTCTTTAGGTCTCGATTCCGGCATTTTGGAAATAGCTATTCCGACTGCAAAGCATAATAAAAGCAGGGCAAGGACATTTCCCTCAAGAAGCGGACGAACGATGTTGTCGGGTACTACGCCAAGCACTTGGTCGGCATAAGTAGTCTCAGGCATGGAGACATCTGCTGCTTTCTCAGCATCAATTGCCGATACAGGTATATTGCCGGGAGCTATCAGTAGATAAAGAATCAGACCAATGGCAGCCGCAGAAAATGTAGTAAGCAATGTATATGTAAGCGACGTTTTGAATATCTTTCCAAGCTCTTTGCCTCCCCCGAGAGAAGCCAGAGTAGTGATTACAGCCAATACGATTGTCGGGACTGCGAGGAGTCGGAAAAGACGGGTGTAGATAGTGGCAATATAATTCATTGCAGTGTCAACTGCCGGGACATGGAGCAATCCTAACCCCACTCCCACTGCCATCGCTACGAGCCAAATGATAATCTGCTTCTTATTCATGTTTTCGAATATATAATTTATGTTTTGATATTTAAGATCTTCGGTTTGATATCCTAAAATTGGGATAAAAAACTTTATCATAAAGCGCCTCTACGAGGCTACTGTGCTGATGTTCAGATTACCCCAGACTGAAGTCCGGGGTTAAGAGATAATCATCAGGTCTCCGACCTGATTTCAGCTACTTTAACTTGACACTCCAAGATATTAACAATGTTTAAAGATAGAAAAGATGAAATGGGAAATAAAAAGGACGCACGAGTCGTGCGTCCCAACAAGATTATCGGTAATTTTACATTACTTTACGATAACTTTTGTAGTGTTCTTACCTTGAACTTTGATGTATGCACCATTGGAAGGATTAGCAACACGTACGCCCTGAAGATTATAGTAAACGACAGGAGCATTTTCGTCAACTTCTGCTTCTACACCTGAATCTGAATTGCCAAGATAATAGAGAGCGAAGCTCTTGAATGCGAAGCGGTTCTGCCCTACAGGATCAATGGTCTTTTCCATTTTAATAGAAAGCTTACCGTCTTTGCCAACAGTGAAGTTAGCAGTATCAGAGTGCTCTACAAGAGCATCCCATGCGCTATTATACCAGAGGTCGCTCTCCTCATATTCGAAAGGTTTGCACTCTGTATCGTTGAATTTCACAACGAGAGCAGTATTATTCTGGTTTACTACGCGGTAGTCAACCTTATAGCTACCGGCGGGCATACCTTCAACATCTTGATAAACAACATCAACTCCAGCTACCGGCTCTTGGTGGTCAGCATTTTCACCAGCTTCATTGATACACCAAGCGTATGTAGTCTTATTGTTCCAATCACCGTGGCCGAACCAGCCACCGTCGGGAGTTACGATTTGAGCGGGAGTGCCGTTCTTGATATAAGTCCAAGAAGAGATGTTGTTGGAAGCATTTACCTCAATCTGACCTGCGTTGAGGAAGAAAGAAGCTTCAACCGGATTCTCGGGAGTAGCAGCAGCAAGCGCAGCAATCATCTCATCGCGGGAAATTATCTGCCATGCAGAAAGATTGCCTGCAGGTGCGTCTGTGGCATCAACAACATGTAGATTTACTAAACCGAGGTAATCCACTACTTCAGCATTAGCAGTAAGATATTTGTCTGCCACCTTAATATTGTAAGCTTCTCCTATAGACTCAAGATAAACGGGAGCAGGAGCGCCACCGTCCATATAAGGTTCACCCTCGATCTTTATATATCCATAAGCAGACTTAACGGTGTAGTTTTCTATATAATCTTCTTTAGTATCGCCAAAGACCTCGGGATTGACCAAAAGATGAGATCCTTCGCAAGTCAGGAATGTTCCGAGGACATCGCTTGTTATGCCTTCCAAAGATACGTTCTGGAAGTATTCAGCTCCGGCAACAGTTTTGATTTTAGCTTCCACCACTGCATTGGTGCCATTGCGAGTGATATCTACAGTCACAAAAGCGCCTTCCATATCGGTTTTGAAAGTATCCCAATTGAAGTTATGGTCCAACTTGCCGTTTGCCTCATACTCAGCGCCCCACGCCCAAGCATCTGCACGAAGATACATATATTCATGATATCCATCGGCACCTCTTTGTAAACCGTTAGTAAGCACGATAGCCCAGTTATCCCAATTATTTGCGCCGGAAGTGTAGTTATAGAATTCATAGTGGAGAGTTCCGTCGCCGATAAGGTCGACATATTCTCCCCAAGTGCTCCAGAAGGGAGTTGTGTTATCTTCCATACCAACCACTTTCCACTCACCCTCTTCCTGAGGCTTGTTAAGAGAAATATTGAAAGCACAGGGATATGCTTTGGTGACTGCGTGAGTGCCCCAAGAATAGCCTTCGTTAAGGAATTCGCCGGTCTCTACATTTTTGATGTAGTACTCACCGGATGCGAGCTGAGCCATAGCTCCCGCTGCCATGAATGCGGCAGCAGACAAAAGTAAAAATTTTTTCATAAACAAAACTTTAAGGTTAATTATAAGCGCTTGGAATTCTATTCCAATTCGGATGCAAATTTAATATTTTTTTTCAATAAACTCAAATTTTGTACGGATAAAAATTTATTAGTAGTAAATAGTGAATGGTTAGATGGTAAAAAAAGACAGATGATCCATGCGAGGACGCACGCGGAGCGTGCTAACTACTTTGATCGGCGTGCGGTAGTGAAATATTTTTTTAATCGTATGTTGCGTAAATGTATTGATTTTGTATTGAGGACGAAACGATTTATGCATAATTTTGCATATCGAAAGATAAGTTAATAAAGAAGCGAATTTTAAAATAAAACCTCAACATATGGAGAACGCACATCCAAAAACCCTACACGCATGGGTCGCCTCATTTACCCTTTTCACTCTTTGCGCCTGTTCTTACGTCGACGAGGTTGATTCTTCAAAACTGG
>CAYSMP010000241.1:0-4264 GCA_964432215.1 uncultured Sangeribacter sp. | reverse complement strand
CAATGACAAGAAGCCGAGCCTTTTTGATATTCAGACCTAAATTCCTTGCGTAGGAATCTCCCAACAGCAATAGATTGAGTGTCTTTATCAGAAAAAAGGCTGTCGGCAACATCAGGACCATAAGCATTATGAATACGTAGGTCTGACCTCCGGATACTCGAGAAAAACTACCTAATCCCCAAATTACGTAGGCTCTTATATCTTCTTCTGCACTGAAAAATTTCAATACACCGATTATAGCATTTGCTATATACCCGATCATCACACCCATAATCAGCAGAGTGACATTTCCTCTCACCTTTTGGGCTACGTAAGCAATAAGTGCCATTATCAGCAAAGATCCCACTATAGCAGATAGTGTAATTGTCACTTCGCCGATTACTCCTAATTTGCTCAACGTGTGTCCACCAATGCTTCCAGACAAAAGCACTACGCAAGCCACGCCAAGGCTTGCTCCCGAACTTATACCTAAAACAGATGGTCCGGCGAGAGGATTTCGGAAAACTGTCTGCATCAACAGACCGCTTACTGCCAATCCGGCTCCGGCCATGGCCGCCGTCAGCGACTGGGGCAACCGGGATTTCATGATAATGTTGGTCCAGATGATATTTTCATCTTTATTCCCCAATATTATCTCTATGATATCTCCCATAGGAATTTCCACAGAGCCCAATAGTAGGTTAAGAATGAAAAAGACTATTATAGAGAGCCCCAAACTCATCATCAGGACTGCTGTCTTACTCCTGCTCATTTTTGTAACAGATGATAATAACCTGGCTTATGATCCGGAAGAATATTCGGATGGAAAACATGAATAAAATCAGCCAATATAATTTCAGGTTCTATAGGCATTTTCTCATAAAATGGAACCTCCTTCATATTGCAGTAGATGACACCATGGTTTTTCCATGCATCAAAATCTGTGTACCGATTATCTTGCTCCTTAAGCACATTGTAATTATAATCGCCGTCAAAGCTATTCACTATTCGCCAATAGTCAGCATGGGCTGCATTAGTGTAGACTGTCTCATAGTCAAGCGTTACACCTCCCGATTCGGTGTTGTCTTTCAGGAAGTAATCTCCACCTGCATCGCGAAATAATTGCGCAAGAAAGCTCTTGCCACCTACAGCATACCAGTTGCCGCCACGCATCTCTCCACTGAAAACAGTTGGTCTATAACTCACCGTATCCACCATTGCTTTCAAATTGTTGTAGCGCTTCTTTATTCCCGAAAATTCCTTATTTGCTTCCGTAGATTTTCCAGTAAGCAAACCTACTACCTTTATCCATTCAGCTTGCCCAAGAGGTGTCAATTCTTTATAGCCCAAATGCGGAATCATAGGGATATCCACATTGCGGATAGCGTCATAGCCACCTCTCTTAAAAGGAGAAATGAATATTACGTCAGGATTGATTGCCATTATCACCTCGTTGTCAAAGTTTCCTTCAATACCAATCTTGTGAGTCTTTCCTTCTTTCAGTTGCTCATTCATCTTATTATTGTGAAGATGTCGGGTACTTGTGATACCCACCACTTTTTCAGGGATATCTAATTTCAAGAAATTGGAGAGTTGCAAAGATGTCATGCATATCGCGGACTCCACAGGAATATTTAGCCGAGTATAGCCATCCGGAACTGCTCCAGAAAAATCTTTGTCGGTCAAAGCAAAATGGAATTGCTCGGCTTCTTTGTTCTCAGGGTCATTAATATCAAGAAGTATCATATCATTTTGATATTTAACATTGAAACCCCGAGCATATTCAGGCTGAATGATGCTCAAGGAGTCTGCTACAACCGCACTGCTTTCTGCAGAAATTCCCGAAGATTTATGACCTCCGCATCCCACTATAGCCAAACTCAAAGCTACCGGTAAAAAATATCTCATCAATTTCATATTTCTATATATTTTATTATCTTTCATCATATTAATCCCATCACTTCATAAACCTATAAACCCATAAACATTCAACGAAATCATTCGGGTATATAAATTATTTCTCCATTTTCGAGTTGATAGGCCGTTCCTACACGTCGCCCCTTAGAGCCGCTTGTAGGCGATTCAGAATCTGAAGGAGTATATTTCTTGATTTCACTTCCTTCTTTAGTGATAATCTCCATATTCTCAGTTCCGGGATTTTTGACAATCGTATAATCCTCTTTTGAGAATATCTCACTCATATTGAAATGGGTCACCAAAGCCACCATTAGAGCTACTGCAAACACCATTGCTACATCAAAGAGATTGGTGAGCATACCAAGAGGATTATCCTCCTCATTTTCAGTCAGTATCGGATTAGATTTCATTTGTCGGTCAATTTATGAAATATAAACTCAAGCGCATTGAATGACTTGGCGAAAAATCTTTGTCTCAACTGCAGGGTAGCCAACCCAATTCCTGCCACGAGCATTCCCACTACAGTCGTAGCAAATGCTACTTGCATATTATATGCCATCGATGCTATATCGCCTGTAGCGAGACCTACAAGAGCCGGTCCCATAGGGATAAGTGTACCCATCAAGCCAAGCATTGGACCGAACTTAATAAGAATTCGATTTTTTGATAATTGTTGCTGCACATCAACTTGAAAATCGGCCAAAGAATGTTCGCAGTATACTCGATCTTCTTTGTGAAGCACCAAATCCCAAAGGCATTTGACAACCGGTGAATTTTGGACATTTCCATTTTCTATATCTATTTCCCAAATGGAATTGGAATCAAAGTGCTTGACGAGGTGTTGAAGTTGTGAAGACAATTCTCTATTCCGCTGCCATTCCGAATAAAAACCAACAATCAATATTATGGCTTTTATGAGCAGAAAAAGCAGCAATACTATCACAGGAATGAGAAGTCCATTCGAAATAATAAATAGTATGTCGGAAATTGTATTCATGATATACCGTAGATTAAGATATAAATAATTAAGCCTGCTACAGAGGATATATAAAGCCAAGATTTGTCGCATTTTAGCCAACGCAGAAATAAGATAGCACCAATAAGTAACCCTCCCGTCATGACTGTACTCATCAATCCAATTGCCATAAAACTTACACCACTGACAATCCGGCTCATCATGTATGCCAATATAGTAACCGGGAAGAGGATCATCACTCCTGGGTAGAAAGCCAACAATTTCTTTCCCTTGCCTTCATATAGAAGATACGACATAATGATAAGAATCTCTATAAATCCTAATATGCAAATATTTGGAATATTTAAATATTTATAAATTTCTTGCAATGAAAGCCCTGTCAGCCATGTGGTAGAGATATAAGCTGTAATCATCCAAATGCAACACCACATTAACCTCTCTTTCCATCCCATCAAAGAGAGGCGTATCGTATCAATCAACACAATGGCGAGACATAGAATTATCAATAGTGGTATCATACGTTTTTCCTCCTCTTGATTATCAATATTACGGCACACACAATCAACAATAGAAATATAGCTCCAATTACATAGACTGTTGAGGTTTTAGACGATATGCTCGAAAGCACATTTATTTTTTCTTCTTTCAATACTTTAGAACCGGCACTTTGAGCGGTGGCTTTGGAAATATTGTCAATATATTTGTCAGCCGTCGGTCTATCAAGTTTTGAAGCAGTAAATTCCTGAAGTTTAGTATTTGCACAAATAAACTCGGTGCATGGTGCACCATGCAGGTCCGTAATCTTTGCATGGAGTCGGGCAATCGCTTCTATTTTACTATTATCCGCATTCCAAAAACCTTTCCGCGCACTCTCAAGCATAGTTGCGGTCATTTCCTGAAGTGCCGCGGGATTAATCCGATCGAAGTATTCCTCTATTCCAAGCCCATTGACATCTTTGACGTATACATCATAAAGATCGTTGTAAATGGTTTCCGACAATGCACTTGGACGCGTGGCGCTCCAACCGAAGATATTCCGGAATATTTCGCCAAACATTTGCGCGGTAGTAGCATCACCCTTCATACGCTGCTTGATATATTCAGGATTCAAGATTGTAGCTCTGGTCTCTATTGCCACAGCATCTTTTGTGTTTTGCAAACGAGGGAGATAAGCATTTCGATAATCAGCCAACACTGCATCCGGCTCCTTGCCATTGATTGAGGAGGCAGCCAGCGAAAGTGCCCCGGTAAATTCATACACATGATCGAGAGAGATAGGTCCCCAAGTATTGCTTTGGCGTGGCTGTACTATTAAATCAGTGTTAGTAATTGCAGCTTGAAAGAGATTCTTGTCCATGGCTCCCCAATGCTCATCATCACCATACATTGCAC
>CAYSMP010000240.1:0-4330 GCA_964432215.1 uncultured Sangeribacter sp. | reverse complement strand
CTGCCAACAAGGTCGCCAATATGACTAAGGTTCTGTTTTTCATAATAATAGTATAATGTGAATCGTGATTATACTATTATCAACAAACAAATCCTTATTTGGATTAACAAAAGTGAAACTTTATTAAAATTTTATTCAACCAAGCATCTTGATTTTCTCTTTGATCTGCTCGATATCCTGCTCTATGAGCTTAATCTTTCTTTCAAGATCTTTAAGCATTGAATTGCCGGCACTCGATTTCACATTGAAGAATCCCATATTGTTCTGATAGGTCTTCAATTCGTTGCGCTTAGCTTCAAGCTGGCGTTGCAGAGAATCCTTCTCGCGTTTCACCTTCGATGTATCATCCTTAATATCTTCCATCTTCTGCTCGAAACGACGCATACTGTTGCGGCTTTCCTTAGCATCAAATGAATTATAGATGGCATCGCAAATCTCACGATATTCAGTGCGGAGCTGATCTTTCACTTTGAACGGAACATGTCCGATAGAATTCCACTTCTCTTGAAGCTCTCTCACGAGAGGGAGAAGCTGACGGCGTTCCAATTCAAGGTCAAGAGCTTTCAACTGCGCAATTACCTCACGCTTCGCCTCAAGATTAGCATTTTCTTCTTTGCGTCGGTCACCGTTTTCTGACTTTCTGCGGTCAAATACAGCATTGCAGGCAGCCGTGAAACGATTCCACACTTCATCGGAATGACGCCGTCCGGCACTGCCAATAGTCTTCCATTCATCGCGAAGCTTCTGCACTGTCTCAATTGCAACCCCGATTTTCTCTTCGCCCGCAAGAGCCTCAGCTTTCTCACAGAGTTCAATCTTCTTACGAAGATTTTCGCTATACTCATTCTTAACTCTATGGAAGTAGTCGGCCTTAGACTTGAAGAAAATGTCGCATACGTTGCGGAATCTATTGTAGAGAGCAGCATTATTCTTTCTTGATGCAAATCCTGTCTCTTTCCAGCGGGTCTGAAGATCAATCACCTTCTTGGTAGCTTCGTCCCAGGCATTGAAAGAATCCGGAATTGCAGCAACGATTTCCTCAGCTTCTTCACAAAGTTTCAACTTTGCTTCCTCATTGGCCGCCTCATTGGCCTTACGACCCTCAAAATATTCCTGATGGCGCTTTCTCACCACTGAGGATGCTTCGCGGAACTCCTCCCATAGAGGTTCGCGATATTCCTTTGCTACCGGTCCGGTCTCGCGCCATTCATTGTGGAGAATCATCAGTTTATTGATAGCATCCACCACATCGGAATTGCTGGCGAGTTCTTTAGCCTGCTCTACGAGTTGACGCTTCGCCTCAAGATTTTTTCTGAAATCAAGGTCGCGAAGCTCTTTATTCATCTTTAGTTGGTCGTAAAAAAGCTCAACAGCTGTCTGGAATTCTTTCCATAAACTTGTGACAGCAGTCTCAGGAAGATCAGATTTTTCCTTAAATTGTTTCTGAAGATCCTGGAATTTCTGGAAGTTAATGTTGACGTTGTCAATATCGCCAGCAATCTCCTTAATGCTGTCAAGAATTGCCTGCTTCTCTTCCAGGTTAGCCTGGCGAGCCTTCTGATCGGCTTCAAGCCAAGCGGCGCGGATATCACGAAATTTAGTGAATAGATCGCGAATCTCCACCTCTCCTTCATCGGGAAGAGATACAAACTCCTCCGGCTTTCCGCCATCGGCAATATGCTTCTCAAGCTCTGCAAGGGTCTCCTTATTACGCAGAGCAAAATAAGCCCCTTTGATGGCCTGTGCCTCATGATGTTCGGTAGCCCTCTCCTCCTCCACTATTGTGCGGAGAGCATCAATGAGTTCGGTTTTTGACATTTCTGAAAAGCGCGGTTTACGCTCTTCTGCTTCTGATTCGGGAGTCTCCATTTCGATGGATTCAACTATTATAGTTTCAACTCCGGTGGTGGGTTCAGGAAGTTCCACTTCTGAAACGTTCTTTACTTCGTCCGTCATGGCATGGTGAGGTTATGATATTGTTTATTCTTCTACTTTGATTGACAGAATACGTATATCTTCTACGGGGCGATCTTGCCCGTCGGTAGCTGCATTCTGAATTTTCTCTACTGTATCCATTCCTTCGAGCACTTCTCCGAAGACTGTGTACTGTCCGTCGAGATGCGGTGTGCCTCCTATAGTAGAATAGTCGCGCACCTGCTCTTCAGTCATGGTGACAGGTCTTACGTTGGCTTCAGTCTCCTTTATAAGTTGCTGACGGAGATTTTCAAGCCCTATACTGTCTTTAGCAAGGCGTAGCTGCTTGATAGTGTCGGCATGCTGGCGCTGGAGATTCATAAAATATGATTGCAACTGCTTCTGCACTGATGCCTGCTCCATCCTTGACAACTGCTGAGGACTATATTTCTTTCCTGTGACAATATAAAACTGACTTCCAGAGCTCTTACGCTCGGGATTCATTTGGTCGCCTGTACGGGCAGCCGCAAGCGCTCCGTATTTGTGATAATGCTTAGGATATACTATTTCAGCCGGTATGGTATAGCCCGGGCCCCCGGATCCGAGATGAGCACCCGGAGCCGCCTCTTTCGATTCCGGATCGCCTGTCTGCACCATGAAATCATTGATGACACGATGGAAGAGCACACCGTCGTAGTATCCCTCCTTGGCGAGTTTCACAAAATTGTCTCTGTGCATGGGCGTGTCGTCATAAAGACGAATCTTGATGTTGCCTGCGGTGGTAGCTATGTCGAGTGTCGGACCAGCCGGCACTTCTTTCAAGTTGGTCTCTTGTGTCATTTCCACGTTTTTAGGTTCTTGTCCACCGGGCTCGCTGCTTGAAGTGGCGAAGGCAGCAGTGCCTACCAGCGTCAATATGCCCATTGCGGCAAGTGATATGATTGATTTTCTTTTCATTCAATACTATTTATATTCCCTCTCCAGGATAGACTCTTTTATAGATTCGTCTGAAGGTATCGTCAGACGCTTTTAGCTCATCTGCCCTATCTTTATAATCGGCTCCCCATATCGCCTTCAGAAGCGATCCGATATAGCGGCGCTCCCGGTCCTTCTCTATGGCACCCTCCACAAGGGGCTGGATCCAGCCGGCAAACTTCTCTCGGTCTACCGCACAAAGGAATCTTGCGGTGGAGGCGAGAAACTGGCCTGATATGTCAGCGCGTCGAAGATTCTCCACCAATTCAGGCATGGAGTCTAAGCAAGAATCCACGTTGTTGACAATATAGTCATAGGTCGCCATCCCATCCTCATCCCCGGTCAGGTTCTTTAATATTTCACTCATAATTATTCTGATTTATCCCTGCGCGCATCCTTTTAGTGGACACCCATCGGGAATATCAAAGCGCAAATTTACACAAAATATTCGAAATAAACGGGTTTTCCACAAAAAAAATGTTTTTCTTATCCAAAATCCCGTCAATTATGTTTTACTTTTATAGATTTTTCTCTTTAATTTGAAGTAAAGTGAACAACTCAGACCATAAAATAATAGTCATCGGACGCCAATACGGTGGCACCGGACGCAAGACCGGAAGAGCCCTCGCGCAGTTGCTTGGCATACCTTATTATGATAAGGAAATTATCAACAAAGTGGCAGCAAGCTACGGCTATGATCCGGACATACTCCATAGGGCTGACGAAAAGAAGCCATCACCGTTCAGAAGCATGCTGCTTGGTAAATATGGAGTGATGGATATGTATGCCACTTCCCCGCTTAGCAGGGAGGCACTATATGAAGCTCAGACCAACGTAATCCGACAGATTTGCCAGGAAGGGAGTTGTGTGATCGTAGGGCGCACAGCCGACTATATCATGCGAGAGCATCCAGGGTTGGTCAGTGTCTTTATCCATGCCCCTCGGGAATGGAGAGCCCAAAATCTTGTCAGCCGCGGAGAAGCATCTTCACTTCAGGAAGCACTCGTGAAGATTAAGAAGGCTGATAGCGACAGAGAGGGATACTACAACTATTTCTCCGGCAGAAACTGGGGAGTGGCCGACAACTATCATCTGACAATAGACGCTTCACTACTTGACCCGGATGATATGGTAAGGCTTATTGCCTCATTCGTAGAGAAGAATAAAAAGCAGAGCTGAGATTTCGAACTATCATACGCCTCACAGCGTAATATATAATAGCAGAAGAGAGGTCTGTCGCTTCATGCCGGGCGCATGAAGAGGAAAGTCCGGGCAACACAGAGCACCATACTTGGTAACGTCAAGCCGGCGGCGACGTCGGGGTTAATGTGACAGAAAACGACCGCCGGAATGTCTATGACAATCCGGTAAGGGTGAAAAGGTGGAGTAAGAGCCCACCGGGTGCCGTGGCAACACGGCATGCCGCACATCCTATGGGTTG
>CAYSMP010000239.1:0-4379 GCA_964432215.1 uncultured Sangeribacter sp. | reverse complement strand
ACCCCCAAGGGTCCGACTCCACCTTATGGCTTGTCTCGTATGGTCCGAACTCCTCACCGATAGCCTTCATGGCGCGGGTGATGTGAAGCAACCTGTTGCCCAGGTTGCTTCCGAGGTTCAGATAGTATTTCATAACTTCTTCTTTACTTCTACTTCTTCGTAGCCTTCGATGAGGTCGCCCTCATGAATATCGTTGTAGCCTGCAACTGAAAGGCCACAATCATATCCGCTTACAACTTCTTTGACGTCGTCTTTGAAGCGTTTGAGCGAACCAAGTTCGCCAGTATAGACTACGATACCATCGCGTATGACACGAATCTTGCTGCGGCTCTTGATGCGACCATCGCGTACGATGGCGCCGGCGATAGTGCCGACCTTCGAAATATGATAGGTCTGGAGAACTTCTGCCGTTCCGGTGATCTCCTCTTTGATCTCCGGGGAAAGAAGACCTTCCATAGCTTGCTTCACTTCTTCAATGGCCTTGTAGATGACAGAGTAGAGACGGATCTCCACGCCCTCCTTTTCGGCCTCCTTGCGGGCGGCTCCTGAAGGACGCACCTGGAAGCCGATGATGATAGCATCAGAAGCTGCTGCAAGAGTGACGTCACTCTCCGAGATGGCACCTACGCCCTTATGAAGCACGTTGACTTGGATTTCGGGGGTAGAGAGCTTGATGAGAGAATCAGAAAGTGCTTCGATTGAGCCGTCCACGTCGCCCTTGACAACAAGGTTGAGTTCGTGGAAATCGTTGAGTGCGCGTCGGCGTCCGAGTTCCTCAAGACCAAGACGCTTCGTAGTGCGCAGTCCAAGTTCTCGCTGAAGTTGCTCACGCTTGGCAGCGATTTCACGAGCCTCTTGTTCTGTTTCAAGTACGTTGAATGTGTCGCCTGCTGCTGGAGCACCGTTGAGGCCGAGGATGAGCACCGGAGTAGATGGACCGGCCTCCTTCACACGCTGGTTGCGTTCGTTGAACATGGCCTTGATCTTTCCATGATGCGTGCCGGCGAGTATTACATCGCCTACGCGGAGCGTACCATTCTGCACCATTACTGTAGCCACATAGCCGCGGCCCTTATCAAGTGATGACTCTATAATTGAGCCAATAGCCCGGCGGTTGGGGTTGGCCTTGAGCTCGAGGAGTTCAGCTTCGAGAAGCACTTTCTCCATGAGTTCCTCGACTCCGATGCCTTTCTTGGCCGAGATGTCTTGGCTCTGATATTTACCACCCCAGTCTTCGACGAGATAGTTCATGGCAGCGAGTTGCTCCTTAATTTTGTCGGGGTTGGCCGTAGGTTTATCAATCTTATTGATAGCGAACACCATGGGGACCCCGGCGGCAGTAGCGTGGTTGATAGCCTCAACGGTCTGAGGCATCACATCGTCGTCGGCTGCCACTATAATGATGGCAAGGTCGGTAATCTTTGCACCGCGGGCACGCATTGCGGTAAATGCCTCGTGGCCCGGAGTGTCGAGGAAGGTGATGTGTCTGCCATCGGAAAGCTTTACGTTGTAAGCACCGATATGCTGAGTGATACCGCCGGCTTCGCCAGCAATTACGTTGGCGTTGCGGATATAGTCAAGCAGAGAAGTTTTGCCATGGTCGACGTGGCCCATCACGGTTACAATTGGTGGGCGAGGAACGAGATCTTCTTCAGAATCCTCTTCAGTAGCAATTGCATTTGTCACCTCTGCGCTGACATATTCAGTAGAGAATCCAAATTCTTCAGCAACGATATTGATGGTCTCGGCGTCAAGACGTTGATTGATTGATACCATAACGCCAAGATTCATACATGTAGCAATGACGTTGTTGACAGGCACGTCCATCATTTGCGCAAGGTCGTTGGCAGTCACGAATTCCGTAAGCTTAAGCACCTTGCTTTCTGCGGCAGCCGCTGCAGCCGCCGCTTCCTCACGGTTGTGGAACTCGTCGCGTTTCTCTTTACGCCACTTTACAGCCTTTTTTGTCTGCTTGTTGGTAAGACGTGCGAGTGTTTCCTTTACCTGCTTCTGAACATCTTCTGCGCTTACTTCCTGGCGTTGTGGTTCGCGTTTGTTTTCACCTCTCTTCTTGCCGCGGTTGCGTCCTTCATGATTGGGATCGGACTGCTGGGCACCCTTGCCACCACCTTTTCCGGATTGCTTTTCCGGGCGTTGGTTGGTGCCGTGTGCGGCAGCCTTGTCTATATCAACCTTTTCTTTACCGATACGGTTGCGGCGACGGCGATCACTGCTTGAACCTCCTTGGGCATTACCGTTTCCTCCTTGACCGCCACGGTTGCGTTCGCTACGGCTCTTCTTCTTGGGGCGAGTATTCTGATTGAGTGTATCGAGGTCGATGGTGCCGAGCACTTTGATTTTGGGTGCTTCCGCTACTGTTTTGACACGATATACTCCATTTGTCTCAGTGACTTCTACCTCAGGTTTCTTCTTTTGGTCGTGGTCGCCTTTCTTTTGCTCATGACCTTTTTCAGGACGATTCTGGGGTTTCTGCTCCGGTTTGGGTTCTTGGTGAGGCTTCTCGTCTGCGCGAGGTGTTGGCTTCGGTTCCTGTTTCAGTTCTTGCTTGGGCTGTGGAAGTTCCTCTTGTTTCTTAGCTTGCTTTGGCTCAGGTTTGGGTTGAGAGCTTCCCTCTGTCTTTGGCTGAGGTTTGGGTTCAGGGTTGCTTTGGACAGAATTTTGAGTCTGGCGGTCCTGATTCTTTTCAACGGGACGTCCCGTCTTGAGATCGATCTGGCCTACGATTTTTGGTCCTATGGGTTTACGTGCGTCAGCAGCTCTTTCGCGCTCCTGACGAGCAGTCTTTTTATCCTCACGGCGTTGAGTAGCTTGGTCGGTTGCCTGTTCTTTAGCGTTCTTGTCCGTGCTGAATGCTCTGGTGAGGATATCGATGGCGTGCTCGTCGATCCTGATATTGGGATCGTCGGCCACCTCTATATTATGTTTGCGAAGCAGCTCAGCGGCAGTACCGATGCCGACATTGAGGTCTTTCGCTATTTTACCTAATTTTGTTCGCATTCGCTGTCTATTAAGTTGGTGCCTGTCAGAAAGTCATAGACGAGGCAATAAAATTATAATTGAAATCAGCCGGCATTTCGGCGGCATAGCATCATGATCAGTCTTCGAATTCGGCCCTGAGCACCTGCATGACGTGTTCGAGTGTTTCGTCCTCAAGGTCAGCCTGAGCGAGTGTCTCGTCAGAAGCATTAAGGACAGCCTTAGCTGTGCCGAGGCCGAGATCCTTGAGTGTCTCGATAACCCAACCGTCGATCTCATCACGGAATTCATCAAGGTAGATGTCTTCTTCACCCTCTTGAATATCACGGTAGACGTCGATAGTGTAGCCCGTGATCATAGTAGCAAGGCGGATATTGAGACCCTCTTTACCGATGGCCAGAGACACTTCTTCCGGGTGAAGGAATACCTCTGCCTTCTTTTCCTCTTCGTTGATTCTGATGGAGCTGATCTTAGCCGGAGAGAGAGCACGCTGAATGAAGAGTGAAGGATTGGCGGTGTAGTTTAGCACGTCAATATTTTCATTACGGAGCTCGCGTACGATACCGTGGATACGGCTTCCCTTGATACCTACACATGCACCAACAGGATCGATGCGGTCGTCGTAACTTTCAACGGCGATCTTAGCGCGTTTGCCGGGTATGCGGGCAACGGCCTTGATAGTGATGAGTCCGTCGTGTACCTCCGGCACTTCCTGCTCGAATAGGCGGCGTAGGAAACGGTCGTCAGTGCGGCTGACGATAACCTTGGGGTTGTTGTTGGGATTGTCGACACGTTTTACGACAGCCCTTACGATGTCACCCTTATGGAAGAAGTCGCCGGGAATCTGCTCTTCTTTAGGCATGATTAGTTCGTTCTGCTCCTCGTCGATGAGCAGCATTTCTTTCTTCCAAATCTGGTGAACTTCACCGGAGATGACTTCACCTTCAAGCTCGCGAAATTTGGAATAGATAGCGTCTTTCTGCAGGTCGAGGATTTTCGACTGAAGGGTTTGACGAAGGTTGAGGATGGCACGGCGTCCAAACTTTTCGAAATAAATTCGTTTTGTGACATCTTCACCGATCTCACACTCGGGGTCGATCTCGCGGGCAGCAGTGAGGCCAATTTGAGTCTTGTCGTTGTCGACCTCGTCGTCGGCTACTACCTCAAGGTTCTGATAGATCTCACAGTCTCCCTTGTCGGGGTTCATAATTACGTCGAAGTTTTCATCGGAACCGAACTGCTTAGCGATCACATTGCGGAAAGACTCTTCAAGCACGCTGATGAGCGTAGTCTTGTCGATGTTCTTGTGTTCCTTGAACTCTGCGAACTGGTCAACCATATTGTTGACCGTCTCTACTTTTTTAGCCATTATATTTAGTTGT
>CAYSMP010000238.1:0-4440 GCA_964432215.1 uncultured Sangeribacter sp. | reverse complement strand
GTTGAAATGTTACCGAAAAATTGTTTAAATACTATGTCTGCCCGTCGCGCAAGCCTTGACTCTCCGTACGCCAAGACCCTTTAAATGTTTGAGTAGGGCAAACAATTTGCAAAGTTACAAAAAATAATTGAGAAAGGACATTGTTTTTGCTTTTTTTAATCAATAATCTTTCTTGTATACGTTTCTGATGACATTGTCTTGAAAAAAAATGAGAAAATTGGGTGGAAATATGGAAATTTTTGTTAAATTTGCATTCGAATCTCGCAATATGTGGCTCAAGAAGCTTTGGGTGGAAGCGACTTCGCGTCTTGGTTATAAGAAATACTTAAATGATTATGGAATATGGAAGGAATGAAGAAGAATATTGAGGACTTGGAAGTTGAAAATGGGGCCTTTCGAAATATTATGACCCGGACGAGTATAAGGACTTTTTCAGATCAGTCGGTTTCTGATGAGTTGAAATCGGCATTACTTCATGCAGGGATGTCTGCTCCTTCCGGAGTCAACAAACAGCCTTGGGAATTCATTGTCATTGACGATAATGAACTCCTTAAGCAACTTGCTGAAGCTCTTCCTTATGCAAAGATGACGGCTAAAGCTCCTATGGCGATTGCAGTGTGTGGAAATTCTGAAAGGTTTCTTGAAGGGGACGATTCGACGCTTTGGGTTCAGGATCTATCAGCAGCTTCGGAGAATATTCTGTTGGCAGCACATGCTTTTGGTCTTGGAGCTGTTTGGACATGTCTCTATCCTCATTCTGACCGTATGGAGGCTGCAAGCAGAATTCTTCATTTGCCGGATGGAATTATTCCCTTCAATCTTATTCCTGTCGGTTATCCTGCTAAATCGCATATTCCAATCAGGAAATGGAATTCTGACAGAGTTCATCATAATTTCTTTTAGGTATTATGGTATTTCTGGGGAGCTGTCGGAGAGACTCATTGCCTGGACATTCGATTGTAAATTTTTAAGATTTTTTCAAAAAACCGATTTTATTGTTTGGAAAAATAAATATATCTTATATATTCTCATATATCTCGTTTTGTCTTCCCTGGAAGCTTTAGCTTATCCCATTGTTTCCGTATGAGATGCCTCATGGTCGTGTCCAAGGCAGATAGACTGAGCAATGCTGCCGCAGGGGCCCTCGCCGGCCAGACGCACCAGAGGGTCATGCACTGGGTAAAACAGTTCCAGGAGAAAGTTATAAAGTTTCGTAGACCAGCAGCGTGACATATTCAAATGTAATAATTAAATTTTAAAAGTTACTTAACGCTAAAACATTAAGTATATGGACAATTACAATCTTGACAGATTTCAGAGAGAACATTGAGATATTTATTCAAACTATACAACCATTTTTTAACAAATAGCTCACAAGAAGGATTTCAAGGATGGCTTTTACAAATGACAATATACAATTGATTACAAACGTCTAATAAGGTTCAACTTTGATAAATTCCCATCTTTCCGTTAAATATTAATTTAATGACAAACAATCAGCCAAATTAGGGAATTATGTGGCAATAAAAAATTATGAAAAAAATATTATTTGTTTTACTGGTTTTGTGCTTGAGAGTGCCATCCCATGCGCTATCTACATGGGACGGAGTTTCTGCAAGTACTGAGTGGTATACTCAAGGTTCAGGCGCAGTGTATCACATCAAAACAGCAGAAGATTTAGCTGGTCTATCAAAATGTTTTTCTCAAGGTTACTACTTATATGGTGACTTTGAAGGACGCACTATCTACCTGGATGATGACATCGACCTCAACGGTCATGAATGGACTCCTATCGGGACAATAGATGCACAAAGCTATTACTATGCATTTGCCGGAACTTTCGATGGACAAGGGCATACTATAAAGGGACTGAAGATCACTAAGACAAATGCAAATCCTTATATAAAGGTTGCAGGTCTTTTCGGATATGCACCAAATGATTCATTTTCAGTGAGTAATCTTAAAGTGGAGGGAACAATCACTTTAACGAATCCTTGTGATGCTAATTCATATACATCTTTATATATAGGAGGAATCGTAGGAAGTGGGGAGTCAACTGGTAATTTTGAGAAATGCCAGTCTAATGTGAATATTGATATTACTCAAAATATTGGTGAATGGATAAAGGTGTATTGCGGTGGAATAGTAGGCAATGTCAATAGTTCCAATACTAATAATTTATTTAGTGGTTGCTATTCGAATGGTAATATTCAAGTAGCTTTGAATAATGCCAATAGTGTATCAGTGGGCGGGATTGCTGGTCAAGTCACTTCACCTGAGTCCAGAATTGAACAATGCGCTTCCGAAGTAAATATGATATTAGAAAGTGGAAAATCAACTGATGCAGGAGGTATAATTGGATTATTTGGTGGAAAAAGTTTAAGAAATGCTTTATTCTCAGGTAACATAGTGCTTTCGTATCCTTCCTACGGTTTATGTGGAGGAATTTCTGGTATGAATGTAGGTACTACCACTTTTGAAAACTGCTTAATGACAGGATCTATTTCAAAAAATTATGGCACTGGTTGGTTGTCAGCAATTTCAGGCACATCTAGTGAAAGTATATCTGTTGTAAACTGCTACTATTTATCCGGTCTTCCTAATAGTACGTCTTATGGCATGCCTATGAGTGAGGCAGAACTTAAAAGTGGTATTCCTATCGATGGGTTTGATACTGATATTTGGGTTTTCCCCACCGGTGCTTATCCATACTTAGGTTTTACAAAGCCAACCTATATTCTGAATTTGGCTTTGGAAGGAGGTTATGTAGGCATGAGACTTAACGAAGGGGTTGCCCAAAAATTTATACTTACACAGGCATCCGATACAGAATTATACCAAGTATTATGGAATGGAGAAGATATAACTGATTTGGTAGATTCAAATGGTAATATTACAACCCCTGAAATATATGACAACACGGTACTAAGCGTTATATATCGGTCTTCCGGAGTAAATGAGAATACAATAGCCGAAAAAATCACAACTTTCAAAATTCAAGGATCATCCGTGTCCATTACTAATCCTCAGGGTATACAGGACTTGAAAATTTATAACAAAGCTGGAGTACTCATACAAAAAGCTATGAATGTTGGATGCAACATTACGATTGAAGACTTAATGCATGACGTATATATTATTAACGTTAACAATGAAGCATTTAAGATAATCATATAAAAATTGCATAGTTCTTGATTCGTAATAATGTCATTGCGTTGGACCAACTAAGGTTAGCCAACGCAATGATATTGTATCAGTGTCTCTTGGATCTGAAAAATTTAGATGTCTGGTTACGTGTCAGCATTCGTAAGATACACCTTACCACTTGTCGACCTTCTTAAATCAGTAATCTATTCTCAGGAAGGGGGCGACTACCGCGGCTACATCTTGTGTCGCAAACGTAACGGATTATCAAGGATTAGGAAGACCACTGCGCATACAGCGCGGGTACATGCGCATGTGCGCCACCGTGCGCAAGGAGACGGGGTGCGACTCCCGCAACAAGGATTGTCTATGGCTTCATCAATCGTAGGTGCACCATAGTGCGGATGCTCCACGATGAGCGCGGCTTCTATGTCCTTTATGAGAAGCGTCCGGAGCAGGGGCGCTTCAAGAGGCCGGTATACGACTTCAGGAGCGGAAAATACAAAATCTCCTACGCGGACCTCGTTTGCCTCACAGAGGGCCTGCAGCGCACCGAAATTAGGTTGCTGGAAGCCTGTGTTTGTAGTCTAAAATGCTTATTTTAATTAAATTAAATTACTGAAATACTTGCATATACCAATAATTTTTTGTAAATTTGCATCATGAAGACCAACCGTGCCGACAAAGAATTCTACTGTGAGATGATGGAGCACTTCCAGGCTGAGAGTGCCTCCAAGTCGGCACAGGTGCGCTCCCTTCTGGAGGATGTGGCTGCCCTGAGAAAAGAGAACACGGCCATACGGGAGTCCCACCGTGAGGACATGGAGGCCCTGCGCCGTTCGCAAGAGGAATCCATGGAGAAGATCAGGGAATCCCATCGGAAGACCATCGCCGACATGCAGGTGTCGTTCGAGAAAAGGCTGGACCACATGGCGGAGGTCAATGCCGGCCTCAGTCGGTAGCTGGACAATGCGATCTCGTCGGCCAGTCTTGCACGTTCAAAAATACAGTCGTCCCGGTGAGCAGCGTAACCAATAGAGGAAGTTTATTTTAATCCGATGGAATAGGATGAAGAGGGGATGGATGCGGAGTTGTGAAGGTTAGAATCTAATCGGATGCTTCAGGCGTTTGTTGGATTATCTGCATTTTATCGGAGTTAGGGGAGGCGGATTTTGCATTTTATCGGAGTTAGGAGAGGCGGATTTTGCATTTTATCGGAGTTAGAAGAGGCGGATTTTGCATTTATCGGAGTTAGGAGAGGCGGATTTTGCATTTTATCGGAGTTAGGAGAGGCGG
>CAYSMP010000237.1:0-4478 GCA_964432215.1 uncultured Sangeribacter sp. | reverse complement strand
ACTCATGAACGCAAAAAAGTTTTCTTCACTCTTGCTACTTGCAAGCTGCGCGACTCTGTTCGCCACTGCCCCGGTCGAAAAAACTCAACCGAACCGGCCAACGACTAACAAACCCATTATTCTCGAAAAAAGCCAGAAGGCCGAATCTGCTCGCCCGCGCGTTCCTTCGCGGCAGGTGGTTACTTGCGCGTACGATGGCGAGTATCTGATGTTTGACTTTGTGGTGCCCGAGGGCGAGTGCAATGTGGTTGTGACGGAATGGTTCAGCAACGCGCAGCAGAGCTACACGATTGATTCGTCGACGCTTACGGCTGACATCCACGTTGGCGAGCTCTATGAATCGACCGTCACCGTGACCACCGAAAAGGGCAACGTCTACACGGCCGACCTCACAGCCGAATAACCCCATTTTTCCAATTTTTTAACCAAAAACTACGTCAACGCTTGCAAATTAACGTAAATGTTTGTATATTAGCGGCGTAGCATTAACCTATAAAAATCCAATCATGAACCCCAAATCATTCATTCATAGATTGTTGGCTCTGTCGCTGATGGCGATTGTGGCCATGACGGTGTTTGCTGCCTCGACCAACAAGGTCGTGAAACTCACCTTCTCCGAAGATATGTTTAAAATCAACGTGGAAAACGGAGTGGTTCAGGAAGTTATCTACGTTAAGGACGTGGCTCCGCTGCCGGGCGACACCGCCCTGCCGGCGCTGCCCATAGTGCCGTTCACTGTTTCGGCCGGCCCGAACGTTAACTGCACGTTCACCCCCACCATTGCATCGAAGAAGCTGATTTTGGAGGATGTTGACGTTGCAACGGCTCCTCAGATCCTTCCCACCAGCATGTTAGGCAAAGTCGGCGCGACCACCCGCGGCCGCTACACCGGCCCGCTCTATCCGACCAAGATCTGCACCTTCAACGGCAAGAGCGAATGGTCCGACGTTACCTACCTGCACTTCAGCTGCTCGCCCTTTATCTACGACAGCCGCGCCCGCAAACTCTACCTCGTCGAAGAACTCGACGTCGACATCACCGCCACCGACCGCCTCTCCGACAAAAAACTCGCCGCCGCCCGCCTGGCCAGCATGACCCCCAAACCCTCATTCATCAGGCCCCCGCTGGACTCGCTCCTAAAACCAGGCTTAGATTCATCCCATTTTACAGATATACCTATAGATACTGCAATACTTGTTATTGAACCTCCCCACACTGATTATTTGATTATCACTAACGAAGCCCTGAAGTCCTCATTTGAGCCTCTGCTTAAATGGAAAAACACCAAAGGATTGGCAACTAATATTGTTACGGTCGAGAATATTTATAAATACTACCCCGGAGCTGATAATGCCGCTAAGATTAAAAACTATCTGCGCATGAATGCATTCAATGAGAAGTATAAATATGTTCTCCTCGGCGGCGACGATAACGTCGTCCCCGTCAGATATTGCGCCGGCGACCCAAAAGATTTCGATACTCAATATAATACGCCCGCCGATATATACTACGCGTGCATAAACGATCCATACGACTGGGATATGAACGGAGATGGCATATACGGCGACGAAGATGATGAGGTTTGTATTGAAGCATCATTCGCCGTAACGCGTCTACCGTTGACTTACCCTGATGAAATTTCCAACTATATCAAGAGGGTTATCGAATATGAAATGGCACCTCAGTGGAATAACAGTGCATTGTTTGCCGGGACTACGTTATTCTACCCTAATCAGTATCCCTATCCTGAAGAAAACATAATAGCGTCTGCTAAGGCCAAAGCGATTTATAGCGAATGTGTCAGGCCGATGTGGAAGGGAAAGATAGATTTATTGTTTGATAATGAAAACACATTAGGTTATAACAGCGGCCAAAATTCAATGGTGTTTAGTTCAAGCAATCTTGGCGAATGTTTAAAGCAAGGTTATAATTTTGTCAACATAATTACCCATGGTAAGCAAACTCAGTTCGATATGCAGCCGTGGTTGAATCAACAAGGTCAAATTATAACCGAATATGGTTATACCAACTCGGATGCTACATTATTTTGGAATCCCGGTCATACGATTATTACTACTTCGGCATGTCATACCAATGCTTTTGACCAAATAACAAATCTTTCGCATGTTAAGTCATCACGTTGCTTGAGCGAATCGTTTTTGGGCAGTGGCAAAAGTGGTGTGCTTGCATATCTCGGTGCTTCCAGATATGGATATTATTCCGTAAGCAATAGTTTGTCTCAACCTGGCCCCTCTGTTGAATATGAACAAAAGTTCTACAGCACTTTGTTCGGTGAAAATGCGAAAAGCAAGAAATTCGGTGACATAGTCACATCGATTAAGCATGAGTTGGGTTGCGGTTACGACTTTGACCACTATAAATGGCTAAACTATTGTATCAACCCAATGGGCGACCCCGAAATGCCGATTTTCACCGAAGAGCCTAATGTTTTCAGCGGAATAGAAACAGCAATAGATAATCGCACCATTGAAATTACAGTTGATGAACCCGATTGCGTTATCAGCATTCGCGGACTTGGGTCTGAGACCGGTTACAAAAAAACGTTCAGCAATAAGACGTTTGTAACAGCTACCGATTTACCTGAGCAGTTCGCCGTTTGCGTGACAAAGCAAAACTTTCTCCCGTGGGTCTACGGCTTCAACCGCCTACTTGACGAAACATATAGCATGACCGCATTAACCAACGAAGATATTTTTAAAGAAAACTTTGGATTAGGAAGAATCAAAGGGCTGATCTTAGATGTTCAGCTTTTGTCAGAATCGCAGAAAAAATATAAAATTTTCACTTCTGTTTCAGAATCAGCTAATGAGGCTTATATAGCTGTTTGTACTGTTTTAAGCGGCATCATGACATGTAACAGATATCCAATTGAAAAAGGCGAAAGTTCGGTCATCATCTCTACTTCAGGTATGAGTAGATTTAGTCCATGCATAGTTCAACTGATTGTAGATGGAGATATTGAGGATACATTAAAAATAATGTAATATAAATATGAAAACAATAGTTAAATTGCTTTGTTTTGCTGTAATGGCAACAACCGTTACCGCCCAGGCCGCGGACTACAAGCCGCTGCTCGAGGAGGGCAAGTCGTGGATAATGGGCTATGTGCATACTGCCGGAAACGGCTTGCCCGACTGTCCGAGCATGATGAGGTACTACCATTTGCGGGAATATAAAATCGACGGAGTCAAGGTTATAGACGACGTGGAATATAAGTGTCTGACCGTGAATAATTACCCCGGCGGCAGCCGAATTTCCGGAACGTATTATCTTCATGAGGAAGATGGCGTAATCAGCATGTATGACGTCCATAAGACTGACGACCATATTCAGCCGGTGATGAGATTTGACGTCGTAGAGGGTGATTCAATTTTCAGATACACCACTGTCGAACCGATTAACGGCGAGAATGTTTCCAAGGACGTTTATTATCATCCCTCTGAAATCAAAACAATTGTGAGCGCCGACGGAGTGGAACGCCGTGAAATTGTTTTAGGTAACAGCTCATGGGTTGAAGGTATCGGAGCGTCAAATTGCTATTCGCTGCTCTGTCCGATGATTGGAAACGCATGGTCAGGCGGATATTATTTCATTGAATGCCGAAAAGATGGCAAAACTATTTTCACCAACAAAGACTTTGCAAATCCGATATTATATGGCTTGCAGACCGCCCGAACCATTACCCCCGGCAAGTCGTGGACCATGGCCCGCGGGACAGAAGTGTTCACCGTTACTGTTGACCATGACACCATAATCGGCAACATGGAGTTTATGGCGCTGAAATCCTCTGAGGGAAAGGAATATATCGTTGCCGAAGAGAATGGTCGCGTATATGCTTTCCTTGATCAATATGGCGAAGTGAACCCCGGCGAGAACGCCTTCATGATCACAAACACTCATGATTCATACATCATTCGCCAAGATGCGGCAACAGCAACGGTTCTGAACGATGAGCGTTGGAACCGACAGCAGAGCGCCAACCAACTGAGCGTTGGCGAGCGCACCTTTAATGAGTATTTGTTTGAGAATGCGTCGGGTGAGGTTGTGGGTTCGTGGGTTGATGGCGTGGGTGCGCCGGATTCGCGGAGCTGGGCCGTTGTGATGCCCGAGGATTTCCAGACGCTGCGGATGATTGACTGCCGGCAGGACGGAGAGGTGATTTTCTCGGCTGAGGACTTCACCTATCAGTCGGGCATCCGCGAGGTCAATGCCGACGCCGCCCGCTCGTCGGCCGCCTACGACCTGCAGGGCCGCCGCGTCGCCAACCCCACCCGCGGCCTCTACATCCTCAACGGCAAAAAGCAGCTCATTAGATAACCCCCGAAGCCCCTCCCCATCCCTCCCCACAAGGGAGGGAGCCCAATGCCACCCGCTGGGAGTGAAGGCGTCTCGCCTTCAACATCTCAGTCGCGGATGCCGAGGGCGAGACGCCCTCAATGCGGTTAAGTTAAGGGTTT
>CAYSMP010000236.1:0-4612 GCA_964432215.1 uncultured Sangeribacter sp. | reverse complement strand
TAACATCTAAGTTTTCTTGGATGGATTGAAGGGCATAATTGTTGTTCAAAACGTTTTCCCGCTCAATATTTGATACTGTCAAGTCGTTCATATTGCAAATTTACGAAATAATTCTTGAATGATAGCTATCTATTAGTAAATTTATTATAAGGTTTGGTTGGCCAGAATAAAGAAGATATGATGAGTTATACGTCAGTGAGCCAGATTATATATTTTTTACATACATTTGGCCCCATCGTGAATATTGATTGCCAATTTATGGTTTGTGTACAAAGTAAATGTGTATTCAAGCCCCATATTCGGAGAACTTGCTTACATATGACTCAGGTAGGTTGAATCATAAACTGACGTTAGTGCATGCTCTGATTATATGATTTCTGAAGCTCCGGTGAGAAGTAAAAATTCGAAACCAACAATAAAAATCACAGTATACTGTGATTTTTATCCAAATTTGGGATAAAATACATCATGTAAGGTTGAAAATCACAGTACAATGTGATTTTCAATTTCGGCAAGTACAAAGTCGTTTGGGTTGGTTTGTAATTCTTCAGCTGAGTTCGCTGTGCTTAACAATATCATGAAATCCAAATTTAACATAACATAATTATTATGCCGGGAATGTTGTTGAAGATATGCATTGCAAGACCCCATTCAAAACCCATATTAACCCTAAGATAGGCACAGGCACAACCGGCGAAGAATGGAGCCAATGTTACCGACAAGGCATATGGCAATAGCATCCAACTAAGTGTACTAAATGCAACTAAATGAACTAATCCAAACGCAATGGAAGTAAACCATATAGCCGGAATTTGCCATGACCGTTTCTTATTCTGCCAAAAAACATCTGATGCGGAGAAATAGATGCCACAAAATACTATGATTGCTAAACATACACATATCAACCATATAAAAATGCTCGTAGTCTTGTTGTGAGAAAATGCAGGAAACAAGGGTATAAAGGCTAAGCTCGTAGCGACGCTGAAACGCTTGAATGAAAGTCCAAATCGGAATAGGATTTCCTCAAACAGCGGAGCTATAAGCGCAGTCATCAAAATAGCACGAATAAGGCTGCCGGATGCTTTGGCTACTGTAGGGTCTCCTCCAAATTTTGTCAGTTCTTGAGGATTGATGCCATAGTTATTGTAGATAGTCATACAAACCATCATGATAAGCATCACAGCAATTCTCGTAACCAACCAAAAAAGGAAAGCATAACCAAGAATCCATTTCTTTGAATGACTAAGATAGTCTTCATTCCGAGATAATATAAATTTCATAGTCCTTAATCTTTAATTCAAGTTTCTAATTTAATAAATCATTAATTTATACGTGATTAAATCTCGCGCAGAGGAGCCAAGGGCTCGCAGAAGTCAAGAGTCAAGAACCAAATTGTGTTTTGCCATGACGCGGTCTTTTTAGAGGACGGACTTGCTGCGCTCGTCCGGGAGAAAGCAAAGAGGCAGAGATAAAATAACTAAAACCGAAAGATGAATCTTTAATTATTTTCCCAATTCAATTTGATAAATCATTAATTTATACGCGATTAAATCTCACGCAGAGGAGCAAAGGACTCGCAGAAGTCAAGAGTCAAGAACCAAATTGTGTTTTGCCATGACGCGGTCTTTTTAGAGGACGGACTTGCTGCGCTCGTCCGGGAGAAAGCAAAGAGGCAGAGATAAAATACCTAAAACCGAAAGTTGAGTCTTTAATTATTTTCCCAATTAGCAATTTTATCTAACAGTTTCTGATTGCTTTTATACCACAAGAATTCTAAAACATACCCAATAGGTATAAGCCCCCATATATAATACATCCTCCATGTGTTAATAAATGATGGTGAAAGCGACATCCATATCAATAATAAGAGCACAACCGTACAAACCACCAGCTCCATGTTTCGATAAGTCCTTTTAATAAAAATAACAGAGGAGAATATTTCGATATTTGTATTTTTGCATAGGTCAACTTTATTAAGCTTATATAATGATCTAATGCTAATGATACAACTGCTTCCTATTGTGGCGCAAAATATTATGATCCACCAATACGGTAGTTTTACAGGTGCCCATATTCTGGAGGTAGCCATAAGTATCAGACAGAGGAATACCAATATCAAAGTCCATAAAGACCTTTTTATTAGCCGTGATTTTGCATCATTGCCTTTTGAAATACTATTCCTTAATATCTTATCGTTAAGTTGCGAATCAATATGTGGCTTAATTGACTGCCATTTCGATTTTAGATCTTCAAGTTCCATAACTACTCCTCCTTTCTTGATGATATCTTTTCTTTGATTCTATGCAAACGTGATGCCACTGTGTTCCTGGGTATGCCCATGTTCAAGGCAATTTCCTCATAACTCAATTCATCAAGCCACATTAAAATCAAGGCCTTATCCATAGGATTAAGTTGGCTTATCATAGAGTAAAGCCATTCAAGTTTTTCGCGCCATTCGTTATCATTGTCATCTTGAAAATGAACTGGAGGTAATTCTTCAAAAGATACAGTCTTAATTTTTGTAGTTAATTTTCTCAAAGAAAACAAGCAAGTATTGATACATACCTTATATACCCATGTCGATTCAGAACTCTCTTGTCGAAAATTACGATATCCTTTGAACAATGAAATAAGCACCTCCTGCCTGATGTCGTCAAATGGCATGTCGCTTGTGGCGTAAAAGAAGCAGACACTGAAAATTATCTTTTCATGTCGTCCTACCATAGCGGTAAAAGAATGGTTGTAATCAGAATTATTCATTGTCAGTTGCTCTTTTTATAAGGTTAGATGCAATTTCAATAGAATAGTTCCCCGCACAAAGAAAAATTTATTTTGAAAATTCTAAGGTTGTAAAATTCGACCACTTTGAAACAATAATCAAACAAAGGAAGCGAATCTGACAAAAACATAGGATTTATACGATAAATAGCTCGCAAAAACTAATGATATGATAAATGCGAGATAATCTTGAGGCAGGTTGGCCGCAGTTATCATATCAAGACCCTTACAGCTGCTTGGTTAATATATGGCATTTAATTTTTGTGAGCTACTTAGTAAACTTGATATTAAAGATATAAGTTGTATATTTGAAGATAATTGAGATCGGCGTGTCATATAAAAAGAAAAATTATTGATGTGAGTGTAACTTTTCGAGGCAATTTTGCACCTAACGTTGCAAAAACATAAAGAAAATGGAAAGTCCACCAAAAACAAGCAGGGAATTTGCCTCTTTCGTCAAAGAGCATTCCCGTATTATCAACAAGGTATGCTGGGCCTATGCGACCCCGAAAGTGCCTTATGAGGATTTACGTCAGGAAATCCTTACCAACCTTTGGTTGGGTTTAGAGCAATTCCGGGGTGCGAGCAAACCATCTACTTGGGTTTATCGTGTCGCTGTCAATTCGGCTTTAATGGCGATCCGCAATTATAAATCGAAATTAGAAACTCTTCCCTTTGAAATTTCAGTTGCCGATATTTCTTCGGAACCAGACGACGGAAAAGCCGAACAACTGGCAGCCCTACACGAATTGATAAACCAACTTCTTCCGATTGAGAAAGCGATTATTATGCTTTGGCTCGATGAATATTCATACGAGGAAATAGCAGACATAATCGGTATCGAAAGAAACAATGTGGCGACTAAACTTCACAGAATTAAAAACAAACTCATCTCAAAATCTAAATAATATGAACTTGGACGAACTCAAAAAAAGCATGTCAACCCTTGACGAGGTACTCGCTGAAAAAAGTGGTGATACACTGAATTTTAACACCGATACTTGCAATTCGGCACAATCTCGTGTGGCCAAACAATATCGCAAAAACATTCTGAGCTGCTCTGTCATTGCAATCGTATTCATCATTCTATGGCTAAGTGGAACCGACCAACCCTCATTCCCGGTAGCTATGAAAGGTTTTCTCGGATTATACATGGCTGGGGCAGCAATTGTATATGCAATTCTTTACTATTTAATAAAGAAAATACAAATTTCAACTACCGCTCCAATTGTCGTTATGAAACAGGTTTCATCTCTAAGACTTTATGCCCTGATCGCAGAGATCATTCTTGCAATTATCCTTGCGGTATTTTTTACTATCTTCCTTAGTAATCTGTGGGTACTCGGTACTTACACGTTTTGGCTCGTTGCAGGAGCATTATTAGTCAGTATTACTATAGCAATGATAATGCTTCCTAAAAAAATTAAGGATTTCAATGAACTAACGGCATTGGATTAATCGTTCATCAAAAACAAAATATTCTCATTTGTAAAAGCATCGGTATAAGATATGCAAAAATAAAGGTCTCCTATATCGGAGACCTTGTTTATTTGGTTTAGTTAGTATATGCCTTGGTATGTCTGTCAGAAAGGAGATTCCTCACAATATACATTACAAATACATTAGACATTGAAGCGGAAGTGCATGATGTCGCCGTCTTGGACTACGTAGTCTTTGCCTTCGACCGACATTTTGCCGGCTTCTTTGACGGCCCCTTCGCTGCCGAGGGTGACGAAGTCGTCGTATTTGATTACTTCGGCGCGGATGAAGCCTTTTTCGAAGTCGGTGTGGATGATGCCGGCGGCTTGGGGGGCTTTTGTGCCGCGGAGGAAGG
>CAYSMP010000235.1:0-4676 GCA_964432215.1 uncultured Sangeribacter sp. | reverse complement strand
TTGTTTCAGACCTTGGTCTACTCGTATGGAAATAGTTGATTGTGCCATAATTTTTTTAATTTGTACTGCAAAAATACAATATTTGCATTAAATATGCAAGCTTTTTTACTAATAATTATGACTGACTCCACAGCTCTTTTGTTTAAACTTTGTAGTTTCCCATCCAAACGTAACGAATCGTCATACGAACGCAGTGAGTGTATACCATCCTTCTAACCCCTTCCTCAGTTCGGAGAGGGGATTGAGAATAGAAATCGCGTTCCCAACAAGATTTTACACGTTCTTTTTCTATATTTTCACAGTTTTTGCTTAAATTTGCAACTTGCATTCTAGTATGCACCTATACCAAATGAAAAGTATTATATTCGTCATATTAACACTGATAAGCATAACGGCAGTATCTTGTTCTCATTCAACTTCCAATCAGAACAAGCAACTTGACGAAATTGAATCTTTGATGATCATCAATAAAGACAGTGCCATGTCAATGTTAGATGCAATCGATCTCTCTGAATTGACTGCCGATTCCACTCGCGCGAAATACTACTATCTCAAGGCCTGGGGACACATGCGTCAGAACCGCTCAATGATTGGCGACTCGCTCATTTCATTCGCTCATAATTATTATAGTGGAAAAGATATAGTAAGAGATCAGCGCAGTGGCACAGCTTTGGCTTGGTATAAGTTTTGGGTTGGGGACACAGAAGGTGCCATTACAATGCTTGATTCTCTTATAAGTCTTCCGCATATTCCGGACACCTTGATGGTCCAGACTTTGCGGGTAAGGAGTCTTCTGGGCGCATCAGAATATCAAGGGGAACAGCTAATCCCGATTATAAAAAGATTGATAGCACTGGAGCCTGATACACTGAGAAAGATAGAGGCTAAATATGTCTTGGTAAACACCTATGAGAATACCGAGCAACTGGACTCTGCCCTGATGTTGACAGATGAAATCCTCGACTATGCACGCAAGAATAACTTGGGAGAGCTAAATTTCAAAATTATGCTCGAACGGGCACAAATCCTGGCCGAATTAGGGCGTCATAATGAAAGCAATCAAGCTATCAATTACATATTCCAGCATGCAGGAGAAAAGAACGGAGCTGCCGATTATCTGCACATGTTCTACGCAATGAATGCCCTGAATATGGGCAACCTTGCACTCGCCTCAAGAGAGATTGCTGTTGCCGATAGTCTTGCCGGAGTATTAAGGCCCGTAAAGGATTCATATTATCGGAGTTTTAGCTCTCTGATTCATACCATGATTGATTTTAAACAAAACGGCAGGATGAAGCTGAAACACGTAAATGTTCTCAACAACCGTCAGCAAGAGCGCTTTAACCGTATGGAGGCATCCAAATGGGAAATGGAGCGTAGCGCTTTAAAGGAACAGAGCCGAGTTTTGGCATTAAAAGCCGAAAGCCAACATAAGACTGTGATCATTCTTGTGATTGCTCTCCTTAGTGTATTACTGCTTGCAGGGGCTGCCCTCATTATAAGACGGCGTCGCCAGAGGGAACTTGAAAACGAGGAGAGGACAGAGGCACTGCAGAAGATGATTGAAGAGCTTAAAGCTATCCCATCCCAGTCCCCATCGGAAGATAAAACACCTTCGGCTTTGCGACGCGCCATGCTTCAACAACTTGGCATAATAAAGATGGTAGCTGAGACTCCGACAGAGCAGAACCGCGAGATGCTACGAAAAATTTCCTCTATCGAAAGCGATACCAACGGTGAACTCGTGAATTGGAACAACGTATATGAACTCATCAACAATCTATATTCCGGATTCTACGAAAATCTCCATAATAAGTATGGAGATACGCTAAGCCAGAAGGAGGAACAGATTATTGTGCTTATGTTGGCAGGTTTTTCCACAAAGGAAATAAGCGTCATCACTGCTCAGACTACTTCTACCATCTATGTCCGCAAATCTTCCATTCGGAAGAAATTGGGAGTACCGGAGAAAGAGGATATCGTCACTTTTCTCAGAGAGAAGACTGACGATTAAGACCGATTAAGACCTGACATAGCTGCATTAAGACTTTTATAAAATGCAACCACTGATAATCAGCGGGTTGCATTTTGTGTATTAAGACTTTTATATTTGGCATTAAGATTCATTTAGATGTAATTTTGCATCAGGAAATTTAAAAACAGACGCAAATGAAAAAGAAAATCTTAATGCTCGCCATTGCTGGAATAATGGCACAAGCCGCCGTCACATCTTGCGGTTGGAATGTAGGTCAGGGTGATGTACGCGATCGTAATATTGGTAAGGCAACCCTCGCTCAACTTGACTCCATCCCAAATGTTGAATACGTAGGTTTAGGAGATACTCACGATCTTGAAGACGGTAATTTCCAAGCCGTCGTTATATATTATGTTATAAACTCTGCTGGAAACAAAATGGAACGTAATGCACGTGTAACAACCAATAGCGACGGTTCAGAAATCCTGTCTTGGGAAGATTTGGACACCAAGATACTTAGCGAAACCAAACAGAAAATCACCGACAAAATGGAAGAAAAAGGCATTGACCTTAATGGAAGCCTTATAGATGCTCTAATTGAAATAAAAAGAGGAAAACGATGAAAAATACAATTGTATTTTTGATTGCATTCTTTGCAATCATACCGGCTTTTAGCCGCCACATCAAAGGCCGTATCTACGATGAAAACAACGCTCCTCTTGACTTTGTAAATTAATCCAACCAATTCTGTGCTGTAAGATCAGTGCCCCCCAAAAAATGCGTAGCCAAAATTAAAAAGTTCTGCGTCCATCTGAACGTTCCGGACTGACTTGAAGTTCTGAGCTTTAAAATCCCCCAAGTTCATGCTATACATCAGTATTTTCAACTAAATTTGAGAAGAACCACGTGATATAGAACTTCTCAAATCGCATCCGGTAAGGATCCCCCTAATAAAGTACGTACCAGCTATATTCCTCTGTATTCTTCCTGAACCAGCAAAGTTTAGTTCCTCTATGAAATGGACAGTGTCTTTATCTTACTATAGCATGTCATAGCGATCAGAAATTTTTTAAGATTCCCTCTGTGTGAGTTTTTCTTTTGCCAAATTCGGTTTTTACCTGAGTAGTTATCTAATAAATAAACAATATATGTTAAATGAAACTAATGCTTAAACTGACTTTTTTATATAGATGTTTTATAAATGACCGGATAATTTCTCCGATTATGAAAAACACGAATCTCAAGTCATTGACAAAAAAGTCTAAATATGAATTTAATTAGTAAAGGGTTAGCAACCGCTATTTCTTGTATAGCATGTTTGACAGTTGTCAGTTGTAGTAATGACGAACCCACACTGAGCAATGTAAATGAGGCGCCCATATCAGAGTCTAATGAAAATACAAATACACTTGTTTGGGATACAATTGTATGCAATCAACAATCCAAAAATGAAATCTATATAGGTTCTCGCTATCTGGGAATACAAAACTGGAACTGCATCGGTAATCCGCCAGATATTTATCTTGGTGCTGTTTTTCCAGAATCCACATTTGGGAATGTTTTCGATAGAGAAGTGACAGGCTTAAAAAATCCGATATTGGCATATACCGATTTCAGTGACCCTTTCATCTCAACAATAGAGAATCCATCCGGAGCAAATTACAACAAATTTATCAAACAAGTAATCAGTTCAGATGAATATAAGACCAGCAGAAAGCCACAATTGAATCTTTTTAGAGTTGCCAATATTACAGATTTAGACTCATTGAGCAAGGTTCTGACAGACAACAAGGCATTTGCAGAGACAATCCAAAAAGTCATCAAGCAAGAGAAGAATATTGACAATGAAAAGAACTGGACAATTGGAGAAATTATATTCAAAGGGTTTAGTGTCACGATGGATATACCCCATGCCGGTATTTTTATAAATAACGACACTTCAGAGAAAGGACTGGTGTACGTTAGAAGCATTACATATGGTGCTTCTGCATATTTCGTTATCGGTAGTGATCTGTCTTTTACTGACATCAAGGGAATGCTAACATCTTGGTCAAAGTCGGATAGAAATGAAAGCAAGTTGAAGGATATATCATTCACGATTTTTACCAATTCTTCACTCGGACAGAATGCCACAATCCACCATTCTTTCGAATCCTTGAATGCCTTCTTGAATAATCCATATTCTGAAAATGATTACGGATATCCGATTTACTGCACCGGATGTTACCTTGAAGACAACTCCTTTTTTCACTAAAGAAGCGAGCTTTCATTTTAGTCCACATTGCTGAATTTGATTGAATATACCCTTTGTTTTCTTGGTTGTTATGGTGGCTGTCCGGAGTTCCCCGGAGGGCAGTTTTTTTCTTGGCATATAAGGGGATTTATAGATTAGTGTTAATGACAGACGGGTGCGAGCCTGCGAGCAGCCGTAATCCCGACCGGAGGGAGCGGCGAGGGTGTATTGGTGCAACCGAACGGAGTGGAGGTAACACCAATACATATCTCGCAACATACTCCCTGACTTCCGCTGACGCAACCCCTGTTTTCCTGCATAGAAGGGTACATCTGAAAATCTGTTTCAGGCACAGGTTTCTCTTTCATCTTCCGACTTTTCAGGTGTCTCCCAGCCCATGACGCAGGAGAATGTGATTGCCGAGCCTACGCGCGAATTGTATATTTCGACAAGCCCTGCATCCTCCAT
>CAYSMP010000234.1:0-4823 GCA_964432215.1 uncultured Sangeribacter sp. | reverse complement strand
GCATTCTCTTCGATATCAACTTCCCAGCTGCCATCATTATATTGCTTTGGAGTGGTGCCTCCTGAAGTAGTCACTTTGTATATCGGCGCCTCGCCCCATGGTGCAGTCACTGATAGATACGTCATCGTCTCGGGGATGTACTCTATGGTATTTTCTCCAGCCTTGAGGTCGCTAAGGTACTTACCTTTAGGTTCGAGGCTCAACTCTACGCGAGATGGATTGTCGATCACTGCAGTGAAACTCTTTTTCGGAATATCATCATTCGAGATAGCTGTTATGTCGAGAGTGAAAGTCTCAATTCCATAGTCGTCGTTCATATTCATATCAACGAACATCGGATTTTCTTCACTCACACCATTTCTGACTACCTTCTGTATTACAGCATCATTGGTAGTGACCATCACATAATTATATCCAGAGAGATTTGAGATAGTTGTAGTATTGCCTGTAAGGGTTTGTTCTGAATAATTGATTAGCACATTGACCAAATCAGGATTGTTGACGGTGACTACCAAATCGTAGCCCTTAACGCTTAATGCACAACAAAGCATCAAGCAGACCGATACCAGACTTTTAATTGCTTTTGCCATATTATTATCGTATTAGTTTAACACTTATAGTCTTGCCATTCTTTAAAGTTGCGACAGCAATATATACACCAGGATTGAGGAATGGAATACTTATGGATGGTCCAGCCAGTTGAGTGGTCATCAATATACTGCCATCGGTTGCTAAAAGCGACAGTTGCTCAATGTCTTCCCAACCTTTTATTTCAATAAGTGAAAGTGCAAGATTAAGGGTGACCTTGATATTATCTATATTCACTTCCCCTACAGCAGATGCCACAAATGTAGTCTCTATTGGTTCTGACTCTCCAGAAGGATAGACAGCGGCTACAGCCACAATATGCTCGCCCTCTCCAGGATTATCGATCGAGTATGTGGTAGACTCAAGGCCTTGGGCCACAAGCTTGCCATTGATCTTGATGTTGTAAGTCGGAATATTGCGTGCAAAATCGGCTTTTGCATTCGAACGCTTATACCAATTTATGACTACCGGCGTATAATCCGTGCGGTCGATATATCCATTGTCAACGCCTTTCACACGAATCATCGGTACATAATTGCCGTTGGCAGTTCCATAATTGTCCACCCACAGACCATCCTGAACCTCAGTATCAGGTTGCGCTTGGAAAGTAAATTCGGAGGAAGTCCAGAATTGTCCAGCCCGTAAGCCTTTCTCGGAACGAAGTTCACCAACACCTAAACCTAAGAAACCTCCGTCGCAACTTATGCCTACATAGAATCCATTGGGAGCTTCCACTGCCTTTGGAAGCGTGAAACTGCTCCATTCTCCGTCAATGTTTGGTGCTCCTTCGACGCCAAAAAGGATATTGGCCGTTGGCCGACCGTTTTCATCGAGAGCGAGAACGTATACATTAACAGTCGAATGAGGGTTATTGGTGTTGTTGGTAAACCAGCTGATTTCTTCCAATACAGCATCGTTGTTGAAGGCGACTCCAATAAGACTGGTCTTGTTGCCGGTGTCAAAGCCTAATTTATCGACGCAAATACCGTTGTCATAACCGAACTCATCCTGAGGTGCAACCCATGATAGATTAATCTTGCCATTATCCTCAATAGCTTCAAGTGCAGAAGGAGCATTAAGCAACTCTCTGAGTGTTATATCTTCCTTCACATCGTTGGTGACCCGTATTGTCGAATAATAAGGTTGATAGCCATTTTGTTCGATAGCAAATTCATACTTTTCTTCACGGTCGAAAACTTCCGGGAAAGTCAATATGCCTTCTGCATCTGAGAGGGCAGAGTAGTTGGAATATCCTATGAGTCTTCCAGATATTCTGGCAAGAGGATTGCCTGCCGTATCAGTAACTTTGAAGCTGACAGCATGGCGTGAAGCGATAGCTATCTGCATATCCTTAGATAAAATAGCACTTTTTTCCACTATCACGGATTCACCAATCAGCATGTCGTGGCCGTAGGCCTCAACTGTCAGTGAATGTTCTCCAGCAGCAACATCAGAAAAACAATAATGACCTGCAGCATCCGTCACGGAGAAATATGACGTTCCCTCTAAAAGAACTTTTGCATTCTCTACAGGTCCCATCTCATCGCTGACTGTGCCTTCGATATTACCTTTGTTGCTATCCTTTACCCAATAAAAATCGGCAATGGCAACTTCATTATTAGGTTCCCCCTTCCCGGGATTCATAGCATCTATAGGCTCCGTGTCAGAAAAGACTCCAATAGTACATCCATCGAGACGATTCTCTTTGGTAGCAGCAAACATTTTATAATGATAGAAATTTGTAGAATTCTTCACTATATAAACCACTAAATTCTTCCCTCCCCATTTATAATTTTCTGTAAAGGGAATATCAAACGCTCCGACTCCGGCAGGGATGTCCATTGCTCCTGAATATACCTTCGTGAGGGTGTTTGGATCTACAAACGAGCCATCGTTGAAGTTCATTCGATCAGTCTCACCTATCCATACGTCGATCGAGGGAGATATGAAATCAGCATCGTTTTTGATAGCAAAGCGAATTCCTTGTAGGATTCCTTCAGAGGCCTTGATGTCGTTTGCATAATATAGAGTCTGTACAGCACAGTTTTTGTAATAGTAGTTCACTGGAGTCTGTATGCTGTAGCCAGAATTATGTTGCTCTGTAGGGACCGTGACAACTGATTCCGTGTCGAATATACCTATCTGGCGTGGAGCGGTTGTATTGTTGGTTAGGTCTTCATCCCCAATGAAATCAATCACAGCATGGATACAATGGGAGCCAGCAGTCTTCGGTGTCCACTCCAAAGTGACTGTACCGTTTTGTCCTTTTGCAAGAGTCACTCCATCTGCTGATGCCAGGTTGTTGCCATTTTCGTCTTGCAAGTCAACAGAATATTCGGAAGCGTCTATCGCCTCATTGCCGGCATTATGAATTTGGAATGAGTAAGTCGCTTTGTGGCCAACTTTTATAAGACCAGAGCCAAAAAGCGATATGGCTGATAGATCTTTGTTCTTGCAAGTTCCGATCTCTATATTATCTATCAAGATACCATAATCATCAGTGCCGAAATATTTGCTTTTCTCTACTTCAATCTTCACTTGGCAAACTTTATTTTTATAATCGGGGAGAGGTATACGCACATCCGCGTAATCGTAAGACAATACATGACTAATGTCACCGTCTTCAGGAGCAATGCGATATACGCGTTGGAAGGTGCGCCCAAAGTCATCAGAGAGGTACACATTTATCTTGACATATTCCGGCTTGGTAGGAGGCATCATAGAATTTGTCCCGCTAATATCGTATTGTTGAGCCTTATAGCTGAAGCCAACAACAGGATTTTCCCCCATATCAATATAATGTGAGATGATATCTGAGGTATACAGAGTCCAGTTTTCAAGACAGCGAGAGCCATTGACCCCCTTATAAGGATGATAGTAGAAGTCAGTCAAATCCCATCCGGCTGGAGTTGCCTTCTCAAAATCTTCAAACCAATACGAGGTCTTGACTCCTTCAGTCACTTTGCCTCGGCATATTACCTTCACTTCCGGGTTGAGGGGGTCATTTGTCAAAAGAGTTACGAATCCCTCATAGTCTCCAGAAGTTTTGGATGTAAGTCTTACGGAAATACTAAATCCTCTTCTGGCGGCAGCATAATGCGGAATATCCACTATCTCAAGTTCGGGACTGCACTCGCCGACCTTCAGTTCGAGACTTCCTGAACCCAGATTAAAGAGATCCATTACGGCTACCGCCTCATCTTCAAAAGAAGTCTTTTCCGGGAAGATCAAATCAGCAGGCGCATATATTCGAGGACAAGCCTCAGCCACCATTACATCATCAACCGCAGTCAAGTAACTTCTGTCACCGGCTTCGGCATGGAATCCTATGTAATAGTCGCCTGTCTGGTCGGGGGTGAAAGGCCGATTGTAGATATTCCAATTATTCATAGAGCGGCCTTCAGTCATCAACTCCAACTCCATCGAGTCGATGTCAGGAGTATCACCAATATGAACAGAGAAAGTCGTAACAGTATTGGAGGCAGCTTGAGGTTTGTATACTGAAAAATATATATCATAGATCTTGCCTTCTTCCATGTGGACTTTGGGGCTGAACATCCAGCTGTCGGTACTGTAATCCTGTCCCATCATGACGGCATACTTTGTGCCGGAAGTGCCAGGGAAAGCCTGCTCTGAGCCCGGAGTTGCAAGTGAGGCTCCAAGCCAACGGCTTTCAGTATGATCGGGGGTGGACGTAGTGGTCCATCCATTAGGGAGATCATAGGGTGGAATGTTTGAAACTCCTTCAAAATCTTCTATGAGGATATAAGGACTGATTGCAGGCATCTCTTTGCGGATGCCTTTGGATGAGGATTGCTGCTCTTGGTTGAGGTTTGATTGGCGTAGCACAAGAGTATCGCGTGGTGTAAGTTTTACGGGCCACTCTAAAGCTGCTACGGCACTGCCTGCTGCTAAAAGTGCAATAGTTGCGTAAAGAAAATGTTTCATTTATCTGTTGAATTAAATTATGATTGAGAGGTATATTATAACCCTGTGCCAAAGTTAATATGAATAATCGTAATCCTCTTATTTTCTAGGCTTAAGATTGTATTGTTTCGCAGAATCAAGACAAAATTTCCGCAAAAAGATGCAGTATGAGTGGCTTCGTGAAGCCACTCATACTGCATCTAATGTTTGGATAAAATGATTATGGGGATTGGTTTATGATACGGTATCTTTGTCTGCACGCGCCATGAGTATGTACTCTCTGGGAGTAAGTCCTGTCAGTCTTTTAA
>CAYSMP010000233.1:0-4831 GCA_964432215.1 uncultured Sangeribacter sp. | reverse complement strand
CGCGACACCCTCAACCAAATTCGGGGGGCATTTCAGGAAGGAAGAGCCGAAGGCAGAGCGGAAGGAAGAGCTGAGGGTGAAAAAAAAGGCCGTCTTCAAGAGCGTCTGGACAGCATACGTTTCATGTTGTCGTTGGGCATATCTCCCGATGTCATAGCAGGACAATACAATATGACAACAGAAGAAATCATTAGACTTTCAAAAGAACAATGATGGATATTATACTCTTACACCCTGCCACGCCTCTTTCTTCAAGGGGCGTGTTTCTGTCGTAGTCTTAGCTTAAGTTCTTTATTTGTGGATTACTTGAGTTGGTCATTCCGCAAAATAGATTAACTTATAAACCTTAAGTTGAGGTTACGAAACTTAAATATAGACCATTTGAAAATCCCAGGACTAAGCTTTTCTTGGAAGCGTGCTACAGGCGTCACCAAGATGAAACGTGAAATTTGTATTATAGGAGATCGAAATTTTACGATTGATGTGGAAAATATTGATGCTCTACCCTTGGTGAGAAACAAACAGGAGCTCGGGGCGGAAATAGCTTCGCGATGGTATTAGTCCTGCTGAACCTGTCAAAAAACTCAAAGAAAGCCTTCCAAAACACATTATAAGTAACTCACAAAAATTAAACGCCATATATTAATCAAGTAGCGACAAGGGTCTTGATATGATAACTCTGGCTAATCTCGCAATTATCATATCATTAATTTTTGCGAGCTACTTATGAGTACAAGTTGACAAGTGTTCTATATTTCAGGAGATTTATTTGGATATATCGTTTAAAAAAATTATTTTTGCGGAATATTCATTGAAATATAGCATAGATAATGAGAGATTTTGTGAAGACTATTGGGAATATGGCCGATAAGCTGAAGACCGCTTTCGTTGGCTCAGTTGATATAGAAGGGTTCCCCAATATAAAAGCGATGTTGCAACCGCGGAAAAGAGAAGGAATTAAAACTTTCTATTTCACTACAAATACATCTTCAATGAGAGTCAGTCAATTTCTTGAAAATGACAAGGCTTGCATCTATTTTTGCGACAATCGTTTTTTCAGAGGTGCGATGCTCCGGGGCACAATGGAAGTTCTGACTGACTCAGCGAGCAAAGAGATGATTTGGCGAGAGGGTGATACTGAATATTATACAGAAGGAGTTACTGATGCAGACTACTGTGTATTGAAGTTTACGGCTTTTTCAGGAAGATTCTACAGTAATTATCGATCGGAAAATTTCGAAATAATATAATGAAGTTGTTTCAACTTAAATTAGCAAGAGTTATGGCTTTTTATACGAGTGAGATAAAGACGGGAGCCCCGGCAGAATTCAAGACGGAGACACAGAGGATGATTTATGAAAGGTTGGAGAAGGATGGAATAGACTATACACGCATTGAGAGCGATCCAGGGATCTCTATGGACGACTGTCTGAATATTGACCGGGCTTTCGGAATCAATACAGTGAAAACTATATTACTGACAAACAGGCAGAAGAATAAGTTTTGGTTATACGTCACTCATGCACGAAAACCTTTTATCACAAAGGAATTTGGGGCATCTTTGCAGATACCCCGCGTGTCATTTGCCGATGAGGAGCTTATGATGCGGATACTTGGAACGGCGCATGGAGCAGCTACCCCGTTCGGACTGATCCGTGAGGAAGCAAAGGATGTCACTTTTGTGATGGATAAGGATGTTGCGGCAAGGGAGAAAATAGTCATAACCGACGGGGGTGCATGCGGATTTATTGCGGTGCGTAATACCGATCTTTTCAAAATGCTCGGGAGGGAACCGATTTTAATTGAGAATCCGGCAGAGATAAAATAACTTAAATCGAAAGTTGAATAATTCATAATTAGGTGCGACTAATTTCATGCAAAAAACACATTTATGACTTAAACAAATGATAAGTAGCTCACAAAAATTAAACGACATATATTAACCAACCAGTTGCGAGGAATTAGCTACTTAGATTGATAAAAATACTGTGATTTTAGTAAAAATCACAGTATTTTTTTTGAATTAGTGAAGGATTTTTTGTAATTTTGCAGACGAATAGCAAAATCACAGGTAAAAAAAATGAAGGTAAAGAAATTTGGCGGTACTTCTGTAGGGAGCGCCGAAAGGATAAATAATGTCGGCAAACTGATTTCCGGCTGCAAGAAAGACATCGTTGTGCTCTCTGCAATGAGCGGCACAACCAACTCCCTGCTTGAAATCTCAAGCGCACTTGAAAATGGCGACAGAAAACTCGCTTATGAGCTTGCTGACTCACTTCAAGAGAAATACTCCTCAACTATAGAGGATCTATACGCTTCTGCTGACTATAAAGCCAAAGCAAAAGAAACCATAGATGGAATATTCAGCGAAATCAGGGCTCTCTCTGAGAAGGATTTCAGCGTTGCTCTCGAAAAGGAGATAGTAGCTAAAGGGGAAATGATGTCGACCAATCTTATGAACCTTCATCTACATGAACTCGGCATCAACTCAGTGCTTCTTCCCGCACTCGACATTGTAAAGATCGACATGCATGGCGAGCCTATCGAAGAATTTATCAAGACCGAAGCATCCAAAGCTATCGAAGCATTCCCAGATGCTGACTTATATATAACACAAGGATTCATATGCCGCAATGAAAAAGGAGAAATCGACAATCTTCAGCGTGGCGGCAGTGACTATACCGCCTCTCTTCTCGGTGCTCTTTTAGAGGCAGAGGAGATCGAGATTTGGACTGACATCGACGGCATGCACAACAACGACCCGAGATTCGTAGAAGGCACAACTCCTGTGCGCAACCTTCACTTCGAGGAAGCCGCAGAGCTCGCATACTTCGGGGCAAAGATTCTTCATCCCACTTGCATATTGCCCGCAAGGGAGCACAATGTGCCTGTCCGCCTGCTCAATACGATGGATCCCTCTGCTGAAGGAACTCTCATCGAAAACAAACTGGAGCGCAATGCCATAAAGGCAGTAGCCGCCAAAGACAATATCACAGCCATAAAGATAAAGTCCGGACGTATGCTACTCGCTTATGGTTTCCTCAAAAAAGTTTTTGAGATTTTTGAAAAATACGAGACTGCCATCGACATGATTACTACATCAGAGGTGGGAGTGTCGCTGACGATAGACAATGAAAAAAACCTCCCCCGCATAGAAGCAGAGCTCAGCCAGCTCGGCACCGTCACCATTGACCACGACATGGTGATCATTTGTGTGGTGGGAGACCTTGAGTGGACCAACAAAGGTTTCGAAGCAGCCGCTCTGGAAGCACTTCGCAATGTGCCCGTCCGTATGATCTCTTACGGAGGAAGTAATTATAATATTTCCTTCCTCATCAAGAAAGAAGATAAGACAAAGGCTCTCCGACTCTTGTCATATCATCTTTTTTAGTCTTTAGCCTTAAGTCTTTAGTCTTAAGTTGCTATAGAGATATCTTTAGATTGCGCGCAAAATATATATGCATTCATACATTGTTCGGAAAAGATACATGTAAAAATGACTTATCCCAAAATAGAATGCACAAATACTTTATGTTTTACCTATAATATGGATATGAAGATATTTGAGGGGGTGAGAACTCCTTTCTATTATTATGATAAGGAACTGCTGGAAATGACACTCGATGCAATCGAGGCGTGCACAGCCGGTACCCCAATGAGAGTGCACTACGCCATTAAGGCCAATCCAACTCCGGAGTTGTTACGTATCATATCAGGACGAGGTTTCGGGGCGGACTGCGTCAGCGGAAACGAAATTGACCTTGCAGTAGAATGCGGATTTGATCCTAAGAAAATCTACTATGCAGGTGTAGGCAAAACTGACGATGAGATAATCACCGGCCTCCGCCACGGCATTGGGTGCTTCAACATAGAATCCATTGAAGAAATCGACATCCTGCAGCAACTTGCCGAGAAGGAAGCAAAGAAAGCCACCGTAGCGCTACGCGTCAACCCAAACATAGATGCTCATACACATGAGTATATCACGACCGGACTAAAAGAAAATAAGTTTGGCATCGATATGAGAGTCCTCGACGAAGCCATCAAGAAAGTGACCAGTTCAAATTTCCTTGAACTTGGAGGGTTACACTTCCATATCGGTTCGCAGATCACCATCAACCAACCATTCAAAATACTTTGCGACCGCATCAACGAACTTAAGACTAAATTCCGCCTTGATGGGATAGAATTCCGTTTCTTCAATGTAGGGGGAGGTCTTGGTATCGATTATGAGAATCCAGATGAAAATCCTATCCCGGACTTTCGAGAATATTTTGATACCATCCTCTCCAATCTCGACCTTGACGAAGGGCAAGAGGTCCATTGTGAGCTGGGGCGTGCCATTGTAGGGCAATGCGGGTCACTCATCAGCAAAGTTGTACTTGTGAAAAATGGTCTTGAGAAAAGTTTTGTAATAGTTGATGCCGGTATGTCCGACCTCATCAGACCAGCTCTCTACGGAGCGCATCATAAGATAGAGAATATCAGCGCTGAGCTCGGTGAGCCATTGAAGACCTACGACGTCGTGGGGCCGATATGCGAATCAAGCGATGTTTTCGGCAAAGACGAAGTGCTTCCAGCGACGAAGCGCGGCGACCTCATTGCATTTAGAAGCGCCGGTGCCTATGGCTCGGCGATGGCCAGCCGCTACAACATGCGCTCCCTGCCGGGTGTTCTGATCAAATGACAATTTAATTCCCGACTCATTTTTGATGAGTACGGGATTTTTTTTGACACATTTTGCCCCACCAGGATAGAATGATTTGGATATTTGGACAAAAAGCATTAATTTTGAAAAAAATTTCATATTCCATCAACGAACGATGAAAAA
>CAYSMP010000232.1:0-4852 GCA_964432215.1 uncultured Sangeribacter sp. | reverse complement strand
GTAAGATCATCCAAGGCATCCAGGAAGAAACAGGCGCTACAATCTCTATCGACGAGGATGAAAAGCTCGGCATCGGCAAGGTTGAAATCGCTTCTAAGGATAAGGCAAGCATTGACGCTGCCCTGGCAAAGATCAAGGCTATCGTTGCAATGCCAGAGGAAGGCGAGACCTACGAAGGCAAAGTGCGTTCTATACTCGACTTCGGTGCATTTGTTGAATTTATGCCGGGTCGTGACGGACTTCTCCATATCAGCGAGATCTCTTGGGATCGTCTTGAGAATATGGAAGCTTCCGGCCTGAAGGAGGGTGATACCGTGAAGGTAAAACTCATTGAAATAGACAAGAAGACGGGCAAATATCGTCTGTCAATGCGCGCTCTTACTGAGAAACCCGAAGGCTATGTAGAGCGTGAGGCTCGCCCAAGAGGGGAACGCGGAGAGCGTCCGCGCCGTGAAGGGGACCGTCCACGCCGTGATGGAGAACGTGGACCTCGCGGACCAAGACGCGAAGGAGGTAATGACCGCGGACCACGCGGACCACGCCACGAATAAACATAACTATCCTATAATCAATAATCAAAAACGCCGTTCCCTATAAAAGGAGCGGCGTTTCTTGTATATTACAACTCAAAACTTACAACTTAAAAACTCATCAAAAACGTATGCCTCCTGAAAGGACTATACTTTCAACGGCATTGAAAAGGGAAATACGTTGTGACTGATACCAGTGGCCACGTATTCTTCCTTGCAGACCTGCAAACCAATTGCCACTGTTGAATGTTAAGGAAGTCATGGCGCGCCCACTGATCGACAACAATTTGGCACTACCATCGTAAGAATCCTCATAGCAATGGTTGAAGCCTACTCCAGGAATTATTGTAATGTTGTAGAGCCAGTGTGGATTGATCACAAAGTTACGACCATATCCAAGGAGCAGGTTATAGTCATTATAGTGAAATTTATAGTAAAGTTCATTTAGTTTTAGGTAGGGAACAAGCTCGGTAGGCAGATCAGCAAAGTCGAACGATAAGTTTTGATTGCAGTAAGAAAAACCGGCCATAAAACAACCTTGACTTTTCTTTTGTATCTTCGAAAAATTGTAGGCAGCCCCCTGCGAGTATTTGTAACCGTTGAAGAAATAGTAGGCATCTATACCGAATGTAGTCATATCGACACCGGAAAAAGGCTCCCTAAGATATCCCTTGTAGTCGCCAAAAGTACGTATGTTGCATCCCTGGCTTGAATAATAATATCCGTCGATACTGAATCTGGCGCAGTTGAAGCCAAATTCTTGTTTCTTGTAGTTTATGGGGCTCCCCGTCATCATATGCGTGACATCGAGAGAATACGTATAACTCACAGCCATATACTGCAAGGAAGCACCCCATAAGACATGGAGAGGAGTAGACATTACTGAGTTGAATTCCGGATTGATCTTCATGTAGTAGGAATTAGCCCAGTTATCGTTGAGTATACGTGCACGCCATTTCTTACCTGTACCGACCACATAGTCATGGTCGGTAGAACTAAACACACGGTCGCCCCAATTATATACTTTCACGCAGAAACCAAGAAATTTCGGCCACTTCACAGTGGGGTCGTCCATCTTTAGTTTTCCCTTCTTGAAGAGATACCACCAGTTGCGATTGGTATCCTCTTCAGAAGCAACAGAATCAACCGGTAGAGAGGTACCCCAATGCGTAAACTTAGGATCTACAGGAATGATTGAATCCACTTCTGCCACCTCAACTATATCTACTATACCTACAGGAGATATGAGATCATCAGGAATGGTGTCAGTTGCTACGGGAGCAGCCGCCATGACACCAAATGATGATATCAATAAAAAAAGCAAAATAAGATTAAGTCGTGCGTCGCGCATGGCCTTCGTCAATTGTAGATAAAGTCTGTAATAATCTATCGCTAAAATATATAACTTGTCAATAAATACCTCTGCGGTCAAGTTCACGCTTATAGCGGCGGGCATTGGCCTGATGCTCTTGATAAGTCGCTGCGAAATTGTGATAGCCTGAGAAATCCTCCTTTGCACACATGAAAATATAATCATGCGGTTTACTGTCAAGAATAGCATCAATGGTTTCAACAGAAGTGGTGCGTATCGGACCTGGAGGCAATCCTTCATGGATATAAGTGTTATATGGACTCTCAATCGATCTTGGGTTTTTCACGCGCTTTACAGAGAAATCTCCTCCGGCATAGCGCACGGTAGGATCAGCCTCAAGGCGCATGCCGCGATGAAGACGATTAATATATAACCGACCTATAGTGCCTTTCTCATCAAGTTTGTTAGATTCCTCATCCACTATGGAGGCTACCGTCATAACGTCGGCGGGGGAGAGACCGAGAGCCTTGGCCTTAGCTTGACGCTCAGGTGTCCAGATATCATTATAATGAGAACCTATTTTTCCCACGACTTCAGCGGGAGAAGCATTCCAGAAGAATTCATAAGAATCGTTGAAAAAGAGCGCGAGAGCCTGTTCGGGAGTCAGACCATAAGCATTCATAGTTTCCAGATCTGAGAGAACCGACGCGAGGGAGTCCTTAGAGAAATCGAAGCGAGCAGCTACCTTCTCTTCAAGCACCGGAAGGAGACGGAAACCATTAATGGTAATTGTCAGCGGTTCCTGAGGCCCACTCGTCAGCCTCCGCATAGCGGTCAACGGACTCATTCCAGCCTCAATGAGATATGCACCATGGCGTGCATCGAGATTCGTGCCTCGAAGTCCTACAAGACGGCTCACTTTCTTTGCATAAGGCTCACCGAGATATTTTGCGATGGAATCATGAAGCTGCTCCCTGGAGGCATGAGAAGGGATTTTGACCACTGCACTCGATGGCGAGATTCCGGAAAAAAGAATCATCCAAATAGCAACACCGACCATGATGCCTAAGCACAGCGATGCTGCGGCAATAACTTTTCTCTTCACTTGCCTCTTCTTTTCTTCAGCGGATGATTTACCTTTAGTTTTTTTCTTATTTTCGCTCATAATTTGAAACAGTTTATGATTCGGGCCACTTCCCTTGCCTGCCCGGCAGTGACATTCGCTATAGGAAGACTTATGCAACTTTTCGACAAAATTATCGATGCGGTCTCAGTATCGGGTTTGAAATCCGCAACATAACAAGGCTGTAGATATGGAGGAGCAGGATAATGCACATCGGTTGGAACTCCGTGCTCGGCGAGATATTCCCGCATCTTATCACGTATGGCAGGAGGCACAAGAATGACATACTGATGCCACACTTGAACCATATCCGCGAAAGACTTCGGTAGGGTGACTATTGGATTCTCTATTTCAGAGGAGTAGATAGAAGCAATCTCGCAGCGTCTGGCAGTCTCATCACTTATGTGCCGCAGCTTCACACGAAGCATGGATGCCTGCAACTCATCAAGACGGCAATTGTAGCCGGCATAGAGATTATGATAACGGCGATCGGTTCCATAATTAGCAAGCGCTTTTACGACCGCAGCAAGTTCAGGATTGTTGGTGGTCACTGCTCCAGCATCCCCAAGAGCTCCGACATTTTTTGTAGGATAAAAACTGAAGGCAGATGCATCAGATAGATTACCCGTGAAGCATACACCGTTGAAACCTTCTTCCGCAGCCTCTGCACCAATAGCCTGTGCGTTATCCTCCACTATTATCATACCTCTACTATGCATCTCCTCAGCAACTTTGCGATCCCAGCAAGGAGTACCATAAAGATGAGTTATGATGACACACTTAATATTCAAAGGAGAGGTAGAAGAGTCATTATCTCTCAATATTTTCAGAGCCTCTTTCCAACTGAAATTCATAGTGTCGGCATCAGGCTCTACAAATACAGGTACAAGACCGAACTCTGTTATCGGTATGACGGTGGCGATATATGTATTTGCAGCTACCATCACTGCGTCTCCTTTGTAAAGGATACCAAGCTCAATGTAAGCACGAATGATCAGGCGAATGGCATCCAAGCCATTGCTTACTCCTATGGCATAGTGTGCTCCACACTGAGCAGCAAGTTCAGCTTCAAAAGCTTTTGTCTCAGGGCCATGCAAATAGCAGCCGCTTCTGATCACTTTAGAAGCGGCTTCTTCAAGCTCTGAAAGAAGCGTAGAATTAGTCTCTGCGAGATTTAAGAAATTCATGATATTCATCGAGATCCCGTATGTAGTCTTCCTCCTCGTAATGATGGTCGCAGAGAGCGAGGCAGACAGTACCGGTAGTGAAGTCATGCATAGAGTCCCAGACACCGGGAGGAATAAGCACTCCCTTATTGGCACGATTCATCCGCACTACCATTGAGTCTTCTCCATCCGTCAGATGAAGGTCGAAAGAGCCGGAAACGGCTATCAGGACAGTAGTATTTTCACGATGGGCATGGCCGCCACGAGTCTCTCCACCGGGAACATCGTAGATATAAAAAACGCGTTTAATGGAAAATGGCACGTGGCAACCCTCCTCAATGAAGGAAAGGTTGCCGCGTGGATCACATACTTTTGAGAATTCAAATATCCTTACTTTGTCGAGAAGGCGTCCCATCCGGTCTTACTTCTTTTCTTTATTACGTTCAAGACGGTTTTCAAGTGCTACCAGAGCGAGATCAAGAGCCTCTTCAAATGAATCTGCTGTCTTTGATGCAAAAATTGAGGCAGCCCCGGGGATTATAAGTTCTACACCGGCCTCCTTATTGTTGTTGGTCTCCGGCTTTACAAGAGTATAGTTGACGTTTACGCCGCCGATTGCGTCAAACCTGCGGACGAGTTTTTCGATTTTCTTGTTGGTGAAAGCTTCGAGTTTGTCACTAATGTCGAAGTGGATTGCCTTAATCTTAACGTCCATAGTCAA
>CAYSMP010000231.1:0-4881 GCA_964432215.1 uncultured Sangeribacter sp. | reverse complement strand
TCGGAATTACCGGCACCAACTATACTCCACTTGACAATGAGTTCCAAATACGCGAGGCTCTTGAAGATTCTGTTCGCCTTATAAACGGGAAAAGTAACATCTTTGAGAAAGCCCTTCTTGCACTCGTTTTGCTAAGCTATATTCAGGCATTCACGGACGGCAACAAGCGCACTGCCAGAATTGTAAGCAATGGAATATTGATTGCCAGTGGATACTGCCCAATTTCATTTCGCACCGTAGATTCGATAGACTACAAAAAGGCAATGCTGATGTTCTATGAACAGAACAACATAGCAGCGTTCAAGCGAATATTCATCGACCAATTCCTGTTCGCAGTAAAAACCTATTTTTAGGAGTACGGAAGTTGAGAATCAATTGCTGTTTGATGAGGGGATTGTGGCTAGTCACACGTTCAACCCGAGAACTAAAGAAACTAAGGTTCGTTAAGAGAGAAGAATCCGACAAAATCTGCAAATGGATTGTGTTAAAATGAAAAGATAATAAAGGATCTATGGAAAAATACGATGAATTTGAGCAATATATAAGAGCTAAAGAACCTGATAATAGAGAAAAGGCCGGTCTGTGGCAGACAGCTATAGGTCTGCAGAAAGTCGATGGACTGGGTCGAACCTACATACGAATTCCTCGTCCTATTTTTCCGTAATCTGATTCTAGGTGAGGAAAATGAACTGAAGAATCGATATATGCATATTCGATGGAATGACCAGAAACCTCAAATTGAGAGTCCTAATATCCCTAAACACCAAAATGAGGTTTCCAGAATTAATAAACACCATTTGTCCGTAAAAGAAAAAGCCGTTGTCGAGATAATGGTAAATAATCCCAATGTATCCATCGATGAAATTGCCGCAGCAACAGATATTTCGGATAGCACCATTGATCGATTGATAAAATCTCTTAAAGAAAAAGGAATAATAGAGAGGAAAGGTAGAAAGAATAATCCTCAATGGATGGTAAAGATTTAAAAATTTCAATCGTATTATATAAATTGAATAAGAGATATGTAAAAAGCAAAATTGAAGAAACATCTACTGTCGCTAACGAAGGAGCAGGTAGTCGATATAATACTTGGACTCTATTACGCAAGCAAGCTATGGTTTTCTTGACACTCTTTGGGATATGTATTATGAATATGCTGAGGACGAATTATGAAAATATCTGAGCTAATTGAAGAATCTGAACTCATCAGAAAATAATATTTTGTCACCACCGTAATTATTACCACGGTGATAAAGTTTACTGTCTTTGATTTAGTTGCATATTCCGGCAATTTTTGCTAATTTTGTAATCGAAAGCAACAAGCCCCTCAGTGGCTTGAGAGAATGGAGGCTGAGACAGTCTTCGGAAATCTTAGGAAACAAGAAAAGGATAAGGTTTTTCAATTCAGTTACTTACAGAAATTAGAGTTGAACCTTTTAAACTGTAATTCCTTGATATAACTATAGTTTGCCACTCTGCATCGAGAAAAATAATCTATAAAACAGTGATAACACGTTCTGAAGAACGTATGGACAGTAAATATTGGAAAATCCCGGCTCCAAAAGACATTTCTTGGCGCTTAGAAGCAGTTCAAGAGTATAGGGACAATCAACTTGATGAAGTAACAATGAATTGCTATGGTTTTAATGGTGGTAGAAGTATTCAAAAGCCTATGTATAATAACCCAGAGTTGTTTGCCTTCATTGAATCTCAGTTTGAGAAATAATGAACTATCTCGAAACTTAAAGATTGATTCTTCGCTTTCGGAAGCCTAAAGATTTGCCTTTGTTCGTTGTTGATATTACTTCATCAATGATTGTATTGGCTTTTGATCTCCAAAGATCTGTGCATAGCCCTAAAGTTCACATACTCCCCCAAGTACCCTTGTATCCACCAGCACTTCCTCTGCGAACTCCGGGCTATGCGAAGCAGCCCGTAATCTCTGTGAGCTTGCCACAATCAAGTCCCAAAACTTATATTAATCGTTAATCGTCACCAATCCCTTTGCGTCTTAGCGTGAGACCTACCGGAATTTATAGACGATAAAATGACTCTTTATGAGGAACCGGATTTGGATTGAAATTCAAAACTTCGATATATGGTAGATCAGCCTCTTTGCTCTCTCTAGGTAGCACCGCGAAAGCTTCCAGTAATCCGCAATGCGTAGCGTGTGCGAAGCGAGCCTCCGCGCACTTCGCTATCTTCCACAGTAAGATTACGCCATCAATGTAAAATCTCTCAGCGAGTCCTCTGCTCCTCTGCGCGATAAAATAATTATATGCCAATAAGTATCACCTCGCAAGCTTCAGGTAATCAAAAAATATCCCTATTTCAACGAACTTGAAGAAGAACTTAATTTATCAAGATAAGCCCCATATCCCCTAATCTCATATTATCTTTGTCCCCAAAAAAGATAATCCCAACATGAATACACCAATTAACCAATATACCGGCTACCACTCGACAGGTTTCCGTTTCAAATTCCACGTCCGCTCCATTTCTCACCGTATCCTCTTCCTCCCTCTTGTCATGAAACAGCATCCCAAAATACAACGCCTTCTCAACGGAGAATCCCCTCTGACTGTCTTTGACACATCCTCCATCCACACTGCACGAAAATCCTTCAACGAGCTCCGCAAGAAATTCGATTTCGCTTACTGGGCTATCACTGAATACTATATCCGAGACATCAACGACGCCGACAACATAATCCCTCTCCGATTGAATCCAATTCAGCATTACCTCATCGACATCATGCAGAAAAGACATCACAACCGCCAGACTTCTCGCTATGTTGTCACCAAGACCTTCCGACGTTGCGGCCTCACCACTTGCGTCCAAGCCTATATCCTTTGGCTCCAGACTTACCAGTGCCGCAACAATTCTTTCACCTGCTCATCCAGTGACATCAATCTGAATCCTCTGAAGATCGATCTCTGCCGTTACCTCAAACGTGACATCGTTCCCTCCCAACCCTGGTTTTTCCTCCCAAAAGTTGATGGCCGTGCTTTCTTCAACACTTTCCGCAACCCTGACTTCATGCGTGGTATAAATCTCGGATATGTCCATTTCGCCGATATGTCCAAATGGAAGGATTCAGGCGGCATCCTGTCTTCACGCGTCCTACGCGCAGCGGTGTCTGGTGTGCTGCTCGATTATTTCACCCTGGTTGTTTTCGAAGGAAATATCCCTGACAAAAGACGGTTCCCAATCCTGCAGCATCACTTTCCCTATCTCACCTTCCAAGAAAGGATGAGGCGACTCCAACATCTCTCCAACAATCCCTATTTCCTCGACACCATCATAAACGCAGCCACCCAACCCAAAGACTCGCACATCATCCATATCAACCTTGACAATTCCTTCGTTCCGCCCCTCCATAAATTTACTGCGTAGCCAGTGTAGTTAGCGACCTCCGGGCGCGTCCCCGCGCGTCCTTACCCTAATCTCATCTCCGCGTGCGTAAGCGCGAGTCACAAAAGCATTTCGGAGTATTTCTATAGAACGTTAAATTAAAAAAATCCACGAAAATCCGCCGTCATCGGCGAAAAAAGCAGCGAAGCGTCGCGATCCGCGTTGCCCGCCAATCAAAAAATATCCCTACTTCAACTACATTGAAGAACGGCCCAAATTATGGTTCTTCTTAAATTTAGTTGAAAAATTCTGAGTTCATCATCAAGTTCTGTGCTGAAAGATCCGAGCCCCAAAGCTAAAGGGTTAATCTCTAATTCTGTGTTCTTCTGCCAGTTCCGAGCTAAGACCAAGATCCGCGCCTAATCTTAAAGTTAGCGTCGACGTTGGACTATTCTTTCAACTAAATTTGAGAAGAACCCAAATTATCAAGATAAGGGGCGCCCCCTAAAAAAGCCATTAACTTTGCACTTGGAAAACAACTCAAACGCATAGCCGAGAGTGTTTGAGAAAAGTGTCCCATGAAGTATCCGGAGTTCCAGGCGAATAAGAGCCCTATATGGAGTGTCAGCTTCCCAGCCGACATCATCCAGAACAGGGAACCCTCCTAAGTAACCGACCCCGTCTCTTAAGACTGAAGACTCAAGACTTAAGACTAAAAAGAACCCCGTCCGCTTCCGGATTACATTTCGATACCATCCTCAGCTGACATAATCCTCACATGATTATCTTCCACCCCATCTCTTCACAGAGTCGCGAAGCCAATTATGAATTATGCATTATGCATTGAGGGAAGTTCCTCATGTGCGCCCGAGGCGATTTTAGGCCCAGCATGTGCTGTCCAGGGTATGCCCCGTCCCTTTCACCAGGGGATGGATCCCGACATACCCGGAGTCAGAATTAGTCTTACAAGTCTGCAACAACCCGAAGGCGGAAGGGGAATTCAAAACCGCCGGCGATGGATGTCAGTGCCGTTGTCAGCCTGGAGGCAAGGCTGATTCCGGACCCGCAAGACTTCCGTCGTGGAATAATAACGGACAAACTACAGGCTCGGATTTAGCAACCTGTCACTTCCTGAAGCGCAATGGTTCAAAGCATCAGACATACGAATGAAGAACATGCTCCCTGACCATGATGCCCTGTCACGTGAAGTTATAATGCAACATCCTAAGTCCGGAAGCCGTACTTTTGAAGTTAAAACAAGTGTGCATTCGACCCTGACAGCCGCGACACGACCGCATTCGCAGCTCTATGCGCCCCCATATATTTAATGCTTCCCTTAAAGCTTTTATTCAAATATACAGAGATATTATTAATATATTGTTACTTGAATATCAGCAATATAAACATACACCAACACATATTGCGTAGCCAATTAGGCATTATGCATTATGACTTGCTTTAGCTTGGGCGTATCCAATTATGCATTAAAAGTAAGGGTTCCCCCAGAACAAAGGAGACCTCCATCTC
>CAYSMP010000230.1:0-4884 GCA_964432215.1 uncultured Sangeribacter sp. | reverse complement strand
TTGCCGCGTGAGTCAAGAATCTCACGACCTTTGATGTCTGCTATTTTCATAACTTAATTATAATTAATTTAGAATTTTGAAATTAAAATTTAAAATTATAAAATCAGAATTCGATGTATCATCACTTATTTTTGGACACCGATTGAGATAGTCCTTTTCAATCGGCAAAGTTAATGATTTTTTTTGATATGGGGAAAGAAAATTGGTAAAAAAGTATTGCTTGATTAAAGAATTATTAATTTTATAAGTCAGGTAAGATTTATAAGTCTTATAAGTTTTATAAGTCTTATATGTTTTATAAGTCTTATATGTTTTATAAGTCATCTTTATAAGTCTTATAAGATTTATAAAGGATGATATGATAGAAGTGGAATAATGAATTGTTAATAAGTTATGGAAGGGAATTCGGCATTGCTGACCGGGAGTCAGTTAGGAGAGATGGCAATAGCCGCCCTGCCTTTCAGCCCACTGGAAGGACAGGCTATGGCAATATATAAGATGGCTGAATATGTCACGGCCGGCATGTGGCGCGACGTATTCGTGCTCAATGGATATGCCGGCACCGGCAAGACCAGTGTCATTGCTGCTCTCATCAAGGCACTCTCCCACTTCAAGATCAAATGCGTCGTCTTGGCTCCTACAGGAAGAGCGGCAAAAGTAGCCGGAGGAATGGCGGGGCGAGCTGCATCTACCATACATCGCCGTATCTATCATGTCGAGACCACAAGCCAGGGGATGAACGTGAAACTTAGTGCCAACCGTGACCAGAACACCATATTTATTATAGATGAAGCTTCCCTCATCACCGATAGCAGTCGCGGCAGTCTCCTGCGGGATCTTATAAGATATGTGTATTCAGGCCAAGGATGCAAGATGATTCTCGTTGGCGACACTGCTCAGCTCCCTCCCGTAGGACAAAGCGATTCTCCGGCCATGAATCTTGAAAGACTTAAGCAATTAGGACTTGCCCCCTTCTCTCATACACTCGATGTGCCGGTAAGGCAAGCGGCAGAAAGTGGCATTTTATATAATGCCACTATTGTGCGCCAGATTCTCGAAAGACTTCAGAATGGAGAACCAAGCGGCTTGGAAACGGGGCAACTGCCTTTAAAACTTGAAGGTTTTCCGGATATCAAGTCGGTTAGCAGCATAGATCTGGCAGATGAGCTTAGTAGTTCATGGAGCACTGTTTCTCCAGAAGAGACGTTGATTGTGACACGTAGCAACGGGCGAGCCAACAGATTCAATCAAGCTATCAGAAACATGGTAATGTATGCTGAGGAACCCCTCCAGCAGGGCGACCGCCTCGTAATAGCTAAAAACGATTATTATTGGGGACGCCAAAACAAGATGAAAACCTTCCTTGCCAACGGAGAGACCGTAAGTGTGAAGTGGGTAGGACGTCCGGAAAAAGCCTATGGAAGATGGTTTGTGGACACCGAGCTTGCTCTTGCCGACGGCCAGGAGATGAGCGCCAAGATAATGCTCCGTTCATTGATGGCAGAAGGACCGGCTATCCCAAGAGCCGAGATGGAACAGTTTTTCCAACACGTCATTAATGAAGAAGAAGGAACCGGACCAAACGAAAAAATTATGGCCGCAATGGAGAATCCTTATTATAATGCCATACAGGCGAAATATGCCTATTGCGTCACTTGCCATAAGGCTCAGGGTGGCCAATGGAAGCACGTCTACATCGACATGGGAGGTATACCGGCCGAAGCAATGGGGACTGATTTCTACCGATGGCTCTACACGGCCCTGACGCGAGCTACGGAGAAAGTCTTCTTATTAGGTGTGCGCGAAAATTGAAATGTAATTAGGGCTTGTTTTATCATGATTTACCCTGATGGAACATGATTTATCATGGATAAATATGCCGGAGATTGAAAATTATGCATTATGAATTATGAATTATGCATTTATTTTAGTAATTTTGCAGTCTGAAAGCATATTAAAGGCTTTATGAGTATAATATAGGTATAATTTTAAGGATTAAAACTTAAGAAAAGAATCACATGAAAGCATATGTATTCCCCGGCCAGGGTGCCCAGTTTGTGGGCATGGGCAAAGACCTCTACGAAAACAATGCAGAGATCCGCGACATGTTTGAGAAGGCTAACGAGATCCTCGGATTCCGCATCACTGACCTGATGTTTGAAGGGACAGAGGAAGACCTTCGCCAGACAAAGGTGACTCAGCCAGCTATATTCCTCCACAGTGTGGCTCTTGCCAAAAGCCTTGGCGATGAATTCCAGCCTGATATGGTAGCCGGCCACAGCCTTGGTGAGTTTTCAGCACTCGTTGCTTCCGGCGCTCTCAGCTTCGAAGAGGGTCTGAAACTCGTCAGCAAGCGTGCCCACGCTATGCAGAAAGCATGCGAGTTGCAACCATCGACAATGGCAGCAGTAATTGCCCTACCTGATGCAAAAATCGAAGAAATATGCGAAGGCATTGAGGAAGTAGTGGTTCCTGCAAACTATAACTGTCCGGGGCAAGTTGTAATTTCCGGCAGTATTGAGGGAGTCAACAAGGCTTGTGAGCAGCTTAAAGCAGCCGGAGCTAAGCGCGCACTCCCATTGAAAGTCGGCGGTGCTTTCCACTCCCCTCTCATGCAGCCTGCACAGGAAGAGCTTACAGAAGCTATTGAGGCAGCTAAGTTTGAAACACCCAAATGCCCCGTCTACCAGAACGTAGATGGCAAACCTCACACTGATCCGGAAGAAATCAAAGCTAACCTGATCAAGCAGCTCACCGGTGCAGTTCGTTGGACTCAGGACGTGGAGGCTATGATTGCAGATGGTGCTGATGAATTTATTGAGCTCGGTCCGGGCAATGTGCTTCAGGGCCTCGTAAAGAAGATCAACAAAACAGTAGCAACCAGCGGAAAACAATGAATATAGCTATAGTAGGGGCAAGCGGAGCAGTAGGACATGAGTTCCTCCGCGTGCTTGACGAACAGAATTTTCCGGTGGACAACCTTCGTCTTTTCGGCTCCAAAAGAAGCGCCGGAAGCGAGATGGAGTTTCGCGGAAAGAAATATACAATTGAGGAACTGACTCCTGAGTCGGATTTCAGCGGTGTTGATATTGCCTTCACCTCTGCCGGAGCCGGCACCTCAAAGGAATATGAGAAGGTGATCACTAAACATGGCACTTTGATGATCGACAATTCATCCGCATTCCGCATGGATAAGGATGTTCCTTTGGTTGTGCCTGAAGTGAACGGTGCTGATGCACTTGATCGTCCGCGCAATGTGATAGGCAACCCCAATTGCACAACAATTCAAATGGTCGTGGCTCTCAAGCCAATTGATGATCTCTCAAAGATCAAGAAAGTGCATGTAGCTACTTATCAGGCAGCCAGTGGAGCCGGAGCATCCGCAATGGCAGAACTTGAAAATCAATACAAGGAACTTGCCGACGGTAAGAAGCCTACAGTAGAAAAGTTCGCCCATCAACTTGCATTCAATCTTATCCCACATGTTGATGTCTTCCTTGACAATGACTACACAAAGGAAGAGATGAAGATGTATAACGAGACTCGTAAGATCATGCACAGCGATGACATTGCTGTAAGTGCAACTTGCGTTCGAGTTCCTGTATTGCGTGCTCACAGTGAGGCTATCTGGGTAGAGACAGAAGAGCCGCTGGAGATAGCCAAGGTACGTGAGGCATTTGAGAATGCAGAAGGTCTTGTAGTGGTCGACAATCCAGCAAACAAGGAATATCCAATGCCGCTTTTCGTGGCTGACCATGATCCTGTCTATGTCGGAAGACTCAGAAAGGATCTTGCCAACCCGAATGGGTTGACATTCTGGGTAGTAGGCGATCAAATCAAGAAGGGAGCGGCGTTGAATGCCGTGCAGATAGCACAGTGGCTATTGAAGAATGACCCCCAATTTAATGCATAATTCTTATAATGCATAATTGGCTACGTAGCTCTAAATTATGTTAATAATATTAACATATGTAAGGATTGTATTAAAATATATTAAATAAACCCAATATGGCAACCGCTATCGAACATTCGGGCGGTTGCCGTTGTTTTAAAGGTATAAAGTAAGAAATTAGTTTCATGATGTTAGGTTAGTAAAATGTATTATGGAAAGCACTTAGTGGCAGCCGTTTGGGAAAATGGCTGCCACTTCTTTTTACACTAATTATGAAGTTGTTTAAACTAATTTACGAATATTAATTATAAAAAAGATTAAAAATTTTATTCTCTTTGTCAATCTTCCGCTATCTTTTTGGCTCGTCATCTTTGTTTCTTAAGGAAACTCGCCGATTTTCAATTAGAGGTTTGCGTCGAGGGGAATTCTTCCATTCGAGTAGTTGAGTATAAATTTTTCTTTTCATATTGACAATCAGAATTTTTTGAGCAAAGTTACAAAAATCTGCACGAAAAATCAATAGTTTTATACAAAAATCTGCACGAAAAAATCAATACTTTCAGCAAAAATCTGCACGAAAATCAATAGTATTATACAAGCCTTTTTCCTACGGGTGCCACCTCGGCATAATAATTATCCATCTATATCTTGCGTCGGCACAATAAAAAGCGGCTTCCGGGGTGGAAGCCGCTGGCATTTTTATTTCAAAAGTTTGGTGATCTTGCCGTTTTGGCGGATGACATAGATTCCTCGGTCAAGATTTTGGATCTCTGAGGGTGGCACTGCACTCTTTAGTAAAGCTCCGTTAGTGGTGAAAATATCGCAGGATACATCGTCGTCAATTATTCCATTTACACCGGCAGATACATCTATTCTACATATAGCCTCTATATTAGGCCATCTGACTGAACGCACATGCACGGTAGTGGAGCCCTCCCCTACCATCGTCACGTAACCGTCTTGATCTACAAAAACAACAGACTCATCGTCAC
>CAYSMP010000229.1:0-4967 GCA_964432215.1 uncultured Sangeribacter sp. | reverse complement strand
TAATAGCAATAAGCATTGCTTTAGGAACTCTGATAGGTAAACTCTATTTTAAGAAGTATAAATGGGGATGGCAATTGCTAATAATATTAGTAATATCAATCGTAATTTCAATATTGGGACATATAATAGTAAAATTCTGTCTTAATTGAAATTAGAGAAGGGTGAGCTTGCGGCGATTGCCTTTGATTTTCTTTGGTTCCAAATCTTTGATAAGACGTTTGGCTTTGTTGGCGGGGACGGCTACGAGGGCGTGATGGTCGGAGAGGGTGATGGGACCAACTTCTGAGGCCTCGAGACCTCCTTCCTTGCATAGGAAACCTACTATGTCACCTTTCGAGAGTTTTTCCTTTCGACCGGCACTTATTCGGATAGTGGCTTTGTCGCTCTTAAGAGCTGAGTTGGCATTTGGATCGGGTCGGTAAGTTCCGTCTGTCTCTATAAAGGGTTTCAGTTCCTCATCGGGACCTGTAAGCACGTAGATATCTCCGGAAGCGTCTACACGGGCTGTACGGCCATTGCGATGGGTATACGTCTCCGGAGTGAGCGGCTGATGATAATGGATGATATTGCTGACGCCACGTATATCAAGGCCACGCGCTGCAAGATCGGTAGCAATAAGAATAGGGGCGCTACCATTATTAAACATCGAAATGGCATCTTCACGCTGGAACTGGTCTAATTCGCCATGATATAGGGCACACGCCACTTTATGTTTCTTAAGGAACTCTGCTACTCGGACAGCACTCTCGCGATGATTCACGAAGATTATAGTGCGCTCAGGGATATCTTCCTTCGATATACTTTTCAGAAGTTTGAGCAAAGACTCAAGTTTGTCTTTCTCCGTATCTACACGATAGATCTTCATTCGATCGCGGACGGAGCCGGCATTCTCTGAAAAATCAATCTCAAGGGGATTTTCAAGTTTTATGAAAGAAGGTAGGGTAGTACTTGCTGTAGCGGATGTCAGGATAATGCGGCTGACGTTTTTAAGGCGATTAAATATCTTGCGCATATCATCCTCAAAACCTAATTCAAGCGACTTGTCATACTCGTCAAGGATTAGAATACGGGTTGGAGTGGGGTCTACATTACCTCGCTTAAGGTGGTCGAGAAGGCGTCCCGGAGTAGCAACAATGATATCTGGTGTCACACTGAGGGTGTTGACTTCATCCTCCACGTTATGACCACCATAAAGAGCCGTCACCTTAAAACCTGAAGCAAGTTCACGGATAACTCCTGCTATCTGAATTACAAGTTCACGAGAAGGTGCAATAATTATTGCCTGCACTCTGCCCGTTGGAGGATTAAGCCATTTAAGCATAGGTAGAGTGAATGCCACAGTCTTACCGGAACCGGTAGGAGCAACCAATATTATTTCTTTCGATTCGGAAGCGGCTGCCATAGAGCGCTTCTGCATGTCGTTTATTTCGTCAATGCCAAGTTTCTTAAGATTTGGCAGAAATTCTTTTTCTCTCATAGTTATTTCTATTAATTATAACTAGCTCACAAAAATTAAACGACAACTGTTAACCAATCGATTGCAAAGGTCTTGATATGATAACTGCGGCTAATCTTGACCATCTATCATATCATTAATTTTTGCGAGCTACTTACTATTATAACAATAATAGTAATTTATCGTTGAATCCAGCCTGACAAGTCGGACCTGTCCGACGAGTCTGATTCTAAATGGACACAAAAAAGGCTTTCGATTTTGTCGAAAGCCTTGAAGGTGGCGGGAGCAGGACTCGAACCTGCGACCTTTGGGTTATGAGCCCAACGAGCTACCACTGCTCCATCCCGCGGTGTGATTTCGAATGCAAAATTACAACATTTTTAGCCGTTTGTCAAGTCTTTTTGAGTTAAAATATGTTAAGACAAATTTTAATTCTCTTTAAAATATTATAAATGAGAGAAATAAATTTCTATAGCACCTTAATACTTACTTCCTAATAGTAAATGCTGCGCAAGAATATCCACCACCAAAAACCATCAGCGAAACAATATCGCCTTTCTTAAGTGCGCTCTGATTTTGGGCCAGGACGAGGGGAGCACTTGCACTTCCGGTGTTGCCCAACTCATGAATATTATTGAGGAATCGCTCCATTGGCATATCCATCATGCGGGCAAGTTGCTTGACAATTCGCATATTGGCTTGATGGGTAATGAAATATGTGATATCTTCCTTGGCAAGCTTTGCATCTTGAAGATTTTTTTCGAGCGCATATTGCATATACTTCACTGCATACATGAATACATCTCGTCCGTTAGGCATAGAGATGCCATCTTCCTTCGGGCGAAGCAACACGCCATCCGGCCCGGCACCGATATTGCCTAATCCTTCCGTATAGACAGATAGAATCTCTATATCATTCTCAGATTCCTTCTCCTTGCTGATGAAATAAGCTACAGCCGCATCTCCCCATAGGTGACCCGCCTTTGGGTCGTAGTCGTTGGAATAGTAGGAATTTTGTTCGCTGCAGATGAGAAGCGCACGCTTAGCTTTTCCCATTGCAAAATATCCTTCGATTATCTCAAGTCCGTTGACAAATGAGCTGCATGCGGAGGATGCATATACGGCTTTAGCCCCTTCGATGCCGAAACGGCGCTGCACACGGTGGGCGGCAGTGCCCACAGTATCGTAGGCACAGTAATGAGCAGCTACAATAAGATCTACGTCTTTGATAGGATAAGGGAGACTCGGAAGAGCGTTTTCCACGGCTTCAAAAGCCATGGTATCGACGTTTTCTCCTTCCGCGCAGCGGCTGCGAGTGAGGATGCCGGTGCGCTGAACGATCCAATCAGCGTCAAGACCGTTGAGTTCCTTGAAATAATCGTTAGACACTCTATTGGATGGAATGTAATGGCCTATTGCGTTGATATACATATGCAGAGTTTTTTGAATTATGATGCCTGGTTGATGTCTTCAAATGATCTTCTTTCCCTTACCTTTTCATAAGGCCTGAAAGCAGAATAGATACGAACGACTTTGAGAGCTCGTCTTTCTCTACGCCAATTTCGGATAGGTCGTCGCGTATGTATGGAACGTCAAGCCCCTGTATAGTCTTTGTGATAATTAGCGCAGTGCGTGGAATGCTATCAATTTCAAACAGCCCTTCCGCTACTCCTTCAGCAAGAATCTGCTGCAAGAGGATAGTCTCTTTTCTACTCACTATCCTTCTGGCACGGTCAACCTTTCTAACGTCGCGGAAAAACCATGCTCGGAGCGAACCGTTTCTCGAGACAACCTCCCGCATAGTCTCAAAATGAGCATCGATGTATTCCGTAAGTTTTTCATCGGCAGCTATAGGCTTAGCCACGATAGCCCGAAGCTGAGAAAGGGCGATATCTGTCTCTTGCTCTATTACTGCATTGTAGATGTCGCGCTTGCTTTTGAAATAGGTGTAGATCGTACGTCGTCCCTTTTCGGAAGCTGAGGCTATATCATTCATAGTGGTGTTCTCGACCCCTTTTCTTGCGAAAAGTTGTCGAGCCACTTCGATGAATCTTTCCCGTGTCTTAAGTCCCACGCCTACGGTCAGTTTTATTGGGTTATTTACTCGTGAAATTGCACACAAATGCTTTATTGTGCAAAATTAATCAAAAAAAAGAATCAAACCAAATTATTTTCCAATAATCGGCAACATTTCAGGCAATGGATCGGTCTCAACCTCGATCCTTTCCTTAGATACAGGATGAATGAATTCGATTTTCTTAGCAAGAAGAGAGATTCCGCCTCCAGGATTGGATCTACGGGCCCCGTATTTCAGATCCCCCTTGATAGGGGTACCTGTAGAAGATAACTGAGCTCTTATTTGGTGTTTGCGGCCAGTGAGAAGAGTCACTTCAAGAAGCGAATATCTTTCTCCTTCGGCGATCACACGATATTTAAGTTTTGAGAGTTTTGCATCAGGAGCGTCTTTGCTCACAACCCGTGTCTTATTGAGCCTTCCATCAGACTGAAGCCACGATTCGATTTCCCCCTCCTTCTCCTTGCGTTTCCCTTCTACGAGTGCCCAGTATGTCTTGTGGATATCTCCCTTTTTAAGCATATCGTTGAGCCGCGTAAGGGCTTTGGATGTTTTGGCAAATATCACCAGTCCGGCTACCGGGCGGTCTATACGGTGGACGACACCGCAGAATACATTGCCGGGTTTATTATATTTTTCTTTAAGATATTCCTTGACATGTTCAGAAAGGGGAGTATCGCCTGTCTTGTCGCCTTGCACTATCTCTCCGGCTTCTTTCCGGACGATTATGATATGGTTGTCTTCATACACAGGGGTCATAGTTATCGGTCTATTTTTTGTTGAGAAGTATATCGGCTGCAATACGGAAATCTCCTGGATAAGTCACCTTTATGTTTACGGGGTCTCCATCATATATGTGAATCTGGGTGCCAGCCCATTCTGCTACACTGGCATCATCGGTAAAAGATGTATCCGAGGCCTCTTTAGCCTTGGCATAGGCTTCTTTAAGCAAATTTAGGTCGAACACCTGGGGTGTCTGTACGGTGAAATATCTGGATCTGTCTACGCTTCTATTGTCGTCGTAAGTCCCTTCTCGAAGTGAGTCTGACATTCTAAGCCCCGGAATAACTGCACCATATTTTTGAGCTTCAATCCATCCATTGCCAATGAGTCTTCGCGATGCCAGTGGGCGCGCAGCATCATGGACAGCCACGAGTCCTTCCGACCCTTCCGGAATAAGAGAAAGGCCGCATGCAACAGAGTCTTTGCGTGTGGCTCCGCCTGAAGTCAAAGAATGAGAAGGACAGTCGCTTCCGGCTATTCCTTTCCAGTAGTCGATGAAATCGGGATGCATGACGACAATCAGTTTCGTCTCCGGATCCTCATCATGGAATGCTTTCAGTGTCCACCAAAGCATCGGACGCCCTCCTAAATCGTGAAACTGCTTGGGAAGAGAATCGCCGGAGCGGCTTCCAACCCCTCCGGCGACTATGATTG
>CAYSMP010000228.1:0-5141 GCA_964432215.1 uncultured Sangeribacter sp. | reverse complement strand
CTGCCTCAAGATTATCTCGCATCTATCATATCATTAATTTTTGTGAGCTACTTATGCATTCCAAATTACGAATTACTTCTTAATCAAAAAATGCTCTCCCGTCTCCTTTACGATATTCTCGTAGTATTTCTTGTCGTAGCCTGGCCATTCCGGAGAGGCAGGTTGTCCGTAGGCATTGCGCTTGAAACTTCCGTCTTCGTTTTGTTTCTTCACGTTGCCGTCAAGGAATTTAACCATAAGAAACTCAGCAAGCTGACGATAGCAGTCCGTAGATTCCTTGGCAATTGAGGCTGCCTCTAAATTGACAAGAGTGGTGAGTTCACCCATCATGCCTGCTTCAGCCAAGGGGAGAAGTTGCTCCTCTGAAGCATGACGCGAGTCGCGGTATTTCTCCTCAAGTCCATTCTGCACCTTGCGGATATCCGGAATCATCAGATCGTAGCGGTTGTAGGCCTGGTTGGCAACCCAGTTGTTCATCCAGAAATTGGAGTTCATATCGAATTCGTAGAGATCGCCTACCGTCAACTGCATCGGCACACGTGTCAGCGAGCAGTAAAGAGGCATGTAGACACAGGTATTTGTGTCGTCAGTACCAAACCAGAACACTCCGCCCACTGCGTCAGGAAGCCATGAACGGCTCTGCGAAATGAAGCTCCATCCTGTCTGTTGAGTGGCTGTAGCGCGTTCCATGCAGTAGGTCTTGCCGTCTACCTCATACGACATCGGACGCCAGCGGTATGGAACATGGTTGGGACCCGCCCCTATATCTTGGGTCATATCAAGAGGAGTTCCTTCGAAGTGGTCGCGCATGCAGTCTTGCATGTCCTTGAGCGATACTTTTCTGTTCGGCACTACATAGAGAGGCATCGGTTCGTTGCTTTCTCCGGAGATCCATGAGTAATATTTGTCGAGGCCGGGATCAAACTTTCTCATAAAGGACCATGCACGTGCATCGCAGCTGCGGCGGGTAGCCACGTCATGCTCGCAGTAGGCATCGGCGAATGAGAAGTCTGCATCTTTGCCGCTGAAATATCCGCGCTTGCGAGCGAACTCTATCATATCTTTCGAGTAGCGCACATTTTTCTTGTCTTTCAGATCCACCTGTCGGATACGGGGCTCGTTTGCGTGGGCGCATATGGCGTCGTCGGGTATGCGTACGGCAATCCATACAGCCCCTTTCTCAGCTCCCTTGCCGATCATATCCATCACCCACACTTCGTTTTTGTCGGCGATGGTGAATGACTCACCCTCCGACGCATAACCATATTCAGCCACAAGGCTCGTCATCACATCAATAGCCTCCGGAGCTGATTTCGAACGCTCTAAAGCGATTTGTATAAGCGATCCATAGTCGATGATGGCATTGCCTGTAGTGTCCATGAGTTCTTCGCGTCCTCCCCATGTTGTCTCTCCGATTGCAACCTGATACTGGTTCATATTCCCCACCACGTTGTAGGTCTCTTTGGGCTGAGGAATATCCCCGAGATATTTACCTGTATCCCAGTCTACTATCTTGCGCATTGCTCCCTCCTTGTGCACGGCGGCAGGAGTATGCGAAAGGTCGCCGTAGAGTGTATGGGAATCCGCAGCGTAAGTGATCATCACGCTTCCGTCGGCAGTCGCATTCTTGCCTGCGATGAAATTGGTGCAGGCAAGTGCGGTAGCCGCCGATAATGCTATGGCCCCGAAGGCCATTGAAGTTCTCTTTATCATTGAAATCAAATATAAAATTACAAATATGATATTAAGTAGCTCACAAAAATTAAACGACTTATATTAACCAAGCATCTACAAGAGTCTTGATATGATAAATGTGGCTAATCTTGGCCATCTTGGCATTGTCGTTCAGTCGCTTAGCTCGCTAAGCTCCTTCTCTCCGCAGCCAAGCTGCCTCAAGATTATCTCACATTTATCATATCATTAATTTTTGCGAGCTACTTATAAAATTTATAAATTCTAAAAACTTATAAATCAATATACTTTCACAGAAGTCTTCTGATAAGCATATGCCAGCACCACTGTGATAGTCCGCTTAGCTGCATCATAGCTGTAGCCATATTGCCGGATAGCTTTTGCCGACACAGCGCGGTCAAGTTTCTGTCCGTCAAGCTCCACGCCTTTGGGGTTCCCTACACCCACTATCTCGAGTGTGATCATCCTCACCTCAGGCATACCCTTGTAGCTTCCTTCAGAGTCAATGTTGACATATATCTCACTCCCTTGTTTCGAACCGCTGAAAGTAGTCAGTTGATACTCCCCGTCATCTATGGAAGTGGGGGAGAGGCGGTCATCATCAAAGAGCTGGTAGTTGCTCCATTCCTTACGCGGAAAATATTTGACGGTCAGAAGTGTAGGATCATATTCCGATGTATTCTCGATTTTTTTCGGATATTGCGGGATGAAGCTTCCTGCCTTCACGAAAAGTGGAAGTGTATTGAGTGGGGCGGCCACGGTCGCCGTTGTCCCTCCTTGGTAGGTCTTGGCTGGATTGTTCCAGTCGATCCATGTCCCTGCAGGGAAGACTACTTTGCGACTTCTTGCCCCCGGAGTCATGACGGGAGCTACAAGCACTTCCTCGCCCCAGAGGTATTCATCGCTGATATTGGCGTATTTGTCCTTATCCTCATTGTCTCCGTGGAAGTTGAGCGTACGCATCAGAGGCATTCCGAAAGCCGCGTTCTCATATGCCAGTGTATAGTTGTAGGGAAGCCATTCATATCTCATGCGGATGAATTTCTTGACTATGGCTTCCTGATTTGGATAGTGATAAGGCTCCGGACGGTCTTGAGCATGGGTGCGCAAGATCGGTGAGAATGTGCCTGCCTGCACCCAGCGTACGTAAAGCTCCGGATCATAGGGCTTCTTGGGGTCAACCGCGAATCCTCCTACGTCGTTGCTCATATAGCCGAGTCCTGAAAGTCCGGAGTTTAGCATCAGTTTGTTTTGTGCCTGAAGTCCACCCCAAGAGCGGGATACGTCTGACGTCCAGGGGAAGACTCCGTAGCGTTGCAGACCCGTTGTGCCGCCGCGCATCATAAGCATCGGACGCATATTGGGGAAGTCTTTGCGCAGTCCGTCATATATCATCTTGCTCCATTCGTTGCCATAGACGTTATGATATTCTTCGGCTGTTTCTCCGTTGGCGTGTACTATCTCCAGTGGGTGTACCTCAGGCTCCCCGAGGTCTCCCCACCATCCGGAGAGTCCTTCTGCCGTCAGAGGCTTCATGCGCTGCCACATCCATTCGCGCGTCGCAGGGTTGGCGATATCAAACATCCCGGCGTCGCCCACCCATGTGGTCACGTCTTTGGTCTTTCCTTTGGCGTCTTTGGTCAGCAGTCCTTTTCCCTCGAGCAGTGTATAGTTGTCCATAGCTCCGGTCTTATTGATATAAGGCTGATGGATAGGCACTACATGGATGCCTTGGGCGTTGAGGTCGTTGAGCATCTTCTTATGGTCTGGCCATTGCTTTTTGTCCCATTCGAGGCGCCCCATGTCTGTTTCCACACCATACCAATAGAGGTCAAGCACCATTCCGTCTACCGGATAGTCGCGTTGCTTGAGCGAGTCGATTGCCCCATATGCCTCGTTCTGGTTATGGTAGCCATATTTCGAGGTGACGTAGCCCATAGTCCAGAATGGAGGAAGGGGTTGTTTGCCTGTCAGTTCGCTGAAAGAGTATGTGGCTCCTGCCAATGTGCCGTCGCCGTTGATGAAATAATAGCTCAGTGGTTTCTTGGATATAGTCCGATAGCAGATAGTGTCCTGCCCCAGGGTGAGGCGTGCTTTGGCGTAGTCGTCGATAAGCAGACCATAGCCATTGTCGCTGACGATGTAAGGCATATTGATGTTTGCCTGGCTGAGTCGTTCGTCACCGTCTGTATAACCGTAGTTTGCACGGTTCCACATCGTCATCTCAGTCCCGTTGAGTGTAAGGCTATGTCCCCTTTCTCCCGTTCCATAGAAATTGTCGCCTTCCGGAGTCAGGAATGTCATGGTTTGCTCATCGCCGTCGCGCTTCAATCCATCTGCTTCTGACAGCAACAGGTTGCCTTCCGGATCATAGAAAGTCACTTTTCCGTTCTTTTTGTCTACCTCTACAGTAGTGGTAGGCGACTCGATGACGAATTTGTCGGCATTGGTCCATGTATGGATATCTACCTTGGTGTTTTCCTGAGACTGGCTTAAGGCGGCTGCCTGTGTAGCCGCTGGAGTAGGGGAGTCAAGGCTTTTCAGTTCGCAGACACGAAATATATCGTTGCTCAGAGGGATTACTTCAATCACTCCTTTGCCTGTGACCACTCGGTAAGATTCTTGGCGTGTGCTCTCCGTATGTGCGGAGAAGGCGACCGCAGCACTTGCTGCAGCCGCCATCGCTATGCAAATGGATGCTTTTCTCATTTGTCTTTAACATTTATCTTAATGAGGGCGCATCATAAGTCAATTTTTGCCAAAATTATCGATTTTTCGACTTATGATACATCCTCATTAAACAATTTAAGCTACAACTCAATATCACCATCTACAATGACGTGCCATGGAAGTCCGTTGACAGCGAGTGTCTCCAGGAATGGATCCGGATCGAATTCCTCTACATTGTGTACTCCGGGCATTACCCACTTTCCGGTGAGGAACATCATGGCGCCAACCATAGCGGGCACGCCCGTTGTGTAGCTGACAGCCTGTGCGCCTGTCTCCTTGTAGGCTTCTTCGTGTGAACAGTTGTTGTAGATATAGTAGGTTGATTCCTTACCCTGCTTGTCGATACCGCGGATTCGGCAGCCGATCGAAGTCTCGCCCGTATAGTTTTCTCCAAGTGAACCCGGGTCGGGAAGAACGGCCTTGAGAAACTGAATTGGGATGATTTCCTGTCCGTTATACATAATGGGATCGATACGGGCCATTCCTATATCCTGGATCACACGGAGATGTGTCAGGTATTCCTGGCCGAAGGTCATCCAGAAGCGGGCGCGTTTGATAGTTGGGAAGTTCTGCACGAGGCTCTCAAGTTCCTCATGGTAGAGAAGATAGCTTTCACGCTCCCCGATATTGGGATAGTTGAGTGGCTGGTGTATTTCGAGGTTCTCGGTCTCAACCCACTTGCCGTCTTCCCAATATTTCCCTTTCTGGGTTATCTCGCG
>CAYSMP010000227.1:0-5157 GCA_964432215.1 uncultured Sangeribacter sp. | reverse complement strand
TTAGCATGCAAAGTTAATAAAAAAATTGGAAACAACGATGATTTTTACATAAAAATTTATTAACTTTGAAGGCTGAAAGTTGTGGCTTGCCCGCAGATCGACGGATTTCAGGGTAAGCAGTGTGAGTATTTTTTTAATTTATCAAAAATAAAAGATGAAGGAAAAAGGATTTATCGGGCGCCATCCGGTGCTGACAAACTTTATTATAATTATCCTCGTAGGTATAGCCGGACTCGGCATCATATACCTTTCATTTGCTATATTCACCCGCCACGGAGAGAGCAGCGTTGTGCCAAGTGTTGAGAAAATGTCTTACACTCAAGCAATAGAGATTCTTCACTCTAAAGGCTTCAAAGTAGATATCCGAGACTCCCTTTATAAAGAAGATGAAAAGCCTGGGTATGTGATCGAACAATTTCCTAAATCCAATTCCGTTGTGAAACCGGGAAGAAAGATTTTCCTTTACATTAATGCTGTGCATCCAAAAGAAGTAATCATCGACGAAGATAATAATCCAAGGGAAGATGCACTTAAATCCACTTCTTTCCGCCAAGGAAAAGCCAGACTTGAGGAACTTGGATTCAAAAATATAAGGGTAATCAAAGTTCTTGGAGAAAACGACTGCATATCGAAGATATATGCTGATGGAAAAGTCGTGAAGAAGATGCAAAAGGTGCCTGTAAACGCACGAATCGTTATGGAGGTATTCGATGGTAATCTCGAAGCCGTACGAGATTCTCTTCAAAGCGATCTTGATTCGGAATTCAATGCGCCGCAAGACCCAATTTCAAATGAGGTGGAGAACCCGGGCGAGACTTATGAAGTGGAGGAGGCAGAAACGTCAGAATCCGAATCAATAGAATACTACTGATCGCAATATGAAAGAAGAAGCATCAAGCATAGAGGAAATACAGGAAGCAAATACAGAAGATATCGACCTCATGGGCTCAGTTGGCGAGGAAGACGTTGTCGAGCCTACTTACGTCACTGAAGACGGACGCGAACTATATGAGCACTTCAGATTTGAAGCCGACCGCGGACAACAGTTGCTAAGGGTTGACAAGTTTCTGGTCGACAGAATGACCAAAACCTCACGCAACCGCATACAGCAGGCGGCCGATGCCGGATGTATCATTGTAAATGGCAAGCCGGTAAAATCGAGCTATAAGGTGAAGCCTCTCGATGTGGTAAGCATCGTAATGGATCGTCCGCGCTATGAATTCGAAATAATAGCAGAGGACATCCCTCTTGATATAGTATATGAAGACTCCGACGTGATGGTCGTCAACAAACCGGCAGGACTTGTAGTGCATCCTGGACATGGCAACTATCATGGCACATTAGTGAATGCCCTCGCATATTATTTCCGCGACAATCCAAACTATGACGTAAGCGATCCAAGGCTAGGCCTCGTACATCGAATTGATAAAGACACAAGTGGCCTGCTCGTAATAGCGAAGACACCGGAAGCCAAGACTGATCTCGGACTTCAATTCTTCAATAAAACGACAAGGCGCGAATATGTAGCAGTAGTCTGGGGTGACTTTGATAAGGATAAAGGCACAATAGTAGGCAACATTGCCAGAAATCCGCGAAATAAGCTGCAAATGGCTGTTTTCGATGATCCCGAAATAGGCAAACATGCAGTCACTCACTATGAAGTCATAGAAAGGTTTGGCTATGTGACATGCGTGAAATGTAAACTTGAGACTGGGCGGACACATCAGATCAGGGTGCATATGCTCTCTCAAGGACATCCGCTTTTCAATGATGCCAGATATGGTGGTGACAAGATTCTCAAAGGCACAACATTTGCAAAATATAAGCAATTCATAGAAAATTGTTTCCAGACTTGTCCACGGCAAGCCCTTCATGCCAGGACTCTTGGATTCAGACATCCTCGTACAGGAGAACAGATGGATTTTGAGTGCCCTATTCCACAGGATATGACCGAACTGTTGGAAAAATGGCGAGCTTACCGTAGCAATAATTAATCAATATATAGGCATAATGCGTTTGAGGATGATCTCTTGTAATACAAAGTTACCATATAATACATAAGCTGCCTCATGATTATCTCGCATTTATCATATCATTAATTTTTGCGAGCTACTTATGAAATTTGAATTACAGTAATATTGACAATTATGTTGGAAAATATAAAAAAATATCACATAATATTAGCAAGCAAGTCTCCGAGAAGAAAGGAACTTCTCGCAATGCTCGATGTGCCATTTGAAATAAAAGTTAAGGATGGGATCGACGAATCATATCCTGCCCAAATGCCTGCTGTAGAAGTTGCTGAATATCTTGCCCGACTGAAAGGGAAAGCATATGCAGAAGATTTGACAGGGAACGAGATGGTGATAACTGCCGACACGGTCGTCATACTTGACGGGACGATCTACGGCAAGCCAAAAGATGAGGAAGATGCAGCAGATATGCTCATGAAGCTCCAGGGAAAGACACATATTGTAGCATCAGGCGTATGTGTTGCCACTTCCGAAAAGATAGTGAGTTTCACTACTGTGACTGAAGTTACATTCGCTGCATTGTCTCGGAAGGAAGCTGAGTGGTATGTGCGCAAATACAAACCCCTCGATAAGGCAGGAGCGTATGGCATTCAGGAATGGATAGGATGCGCGGCAGTGGCACGCATAGATGGAAGTTTCTACAATGTCATGGGTCTGCCTGTACATCAGCTCTATAACGTATTGAAAGATGAATTCTGACAGTATGAAAGTAGCAGTAATAGGCGCAGGGAATGTTGGAACACAATTCGCGAGGATTTTTGAGACAGAACCTATATCCTCTCGAACTCTCGAAGGCCTCCCGACAGATGCTGATCTTTATATAATTGCCGTAAGTGATTCAGTTGTCAAGAAGGTAGCAGATAGCCTACCGGCATTAGATGGCATAGTAGTACATACTACCGGCAGTGTCCCTATGAATGTCCTTTCAGGAGTAAGGTGCAAAGGATATGGAGTGATATATCCGTTTCAGACCATCAGTAAGGCAAAGCAGCTCTCCCCTGCCTCAATTCCACTTCTCATAGAGGCAGACGAGGAAAAAACATTATCTTATATCGAAGAGTGCGTTAAAAAACACGGATTCACGCAAATAGAAAGGACCGATAGTGAAAAGAGACGTAAAGTGCATCTGTGTGGCACCTTTGCATGTAACTTTACCAACGCTATGATCGGAATCAGCCAAAAGATACTGTCGGAATCTGAAATAGACCCGACGATCATAAATCCCCTTATAGAGGAGACTATCGCAAAGCTGCGCTCGCTTCCTGCAAAAGAAGCTCAGACTGGTCCGGCCTCACGGAAAGATCTTGCAACGATTTACTCTCACAAGGCATTATTGGAGAGCCTCAAACTCCATCAAGAAGCTGATATCTATGAGATTATCTCCAATTATATTATGAGTTGGAAGATATAGAAGTTACTTTTTAACTACATTTTGGAAATATTATTTTTCATTTTGAGAAATATTAAGTACTTTTGTGTGTTGAAATAATATGATGTTTAACCTTAAATATTTATTCGAATGAGTAAACCATATGTACTGGGAGTTGACATAGGCGGCACCAACACAGTGTTCGGTATCGTCGATGCGCGCGGCCAGGTTATAGCCAGCGACTCCATTAAGACAAAAAAGCACGCGGAGTTTGATGACTACGTAAACGAGCTTCATTCCGCAGTAGAACGTCTGATACGCCTCAATGATGCCGAGGACAAGATACAGGGTATCGGTATCGGCGCTCCTAACGCCAACTACTATACAGGCGAGATCGTAAACCCGCCAAACCTCCCATGGGGTCCCGTTATTCCCCTTGCTGAGAAAGTCAGCGAGGCTTTCGGTGGCATTCCGGTGGCAGTCACAAATGATGCCAACGCAGCTGCTCTCGGCGAAATGACCTACGGCGCAGCCCGCGGTATGAAAGACTTTATCATGATAACTCTCGGCACTGGTGTGGGCTCAGGTATCGTAATCAACGGCCAGATGGTATATGGCCATGACGGTAACGCTGGTGAGCTCGGCCACCTCGTGATGAAACGCAACAATGGCCGTATGTGCGGTTGCGGTCGCACAGGTTGTCTTGAAGCTTACTGCTCTGCTACAGGTGTCGCTCGCACTGCGCGTGAGTTCCTTGAGGTTCGTCAGGAACCTTCAGTCCTCCGCAACATCGACATTGAGGATATCACTTCCAAGGATGTTTACGATGCCGCAATGGCCGGAGACAAGATCGCAAAGGAAATTTTTGAATATACCGGTAAGATTCTCGGCGAGGCATTTGCTGACATGGTGGCCTTCTCATCGCCCCAGGCTATTATCCTCTTCGGTGGACTTGCTAAGAGCGGCGACCTTCTTTTGAAGCCACTCCGCGAGGCTTTCGAGAAGAACGTGATGCCTATCTTCCGCGGCAAGACCCAGATCATCCTCTCCGAGCTTAAGGAGAGCGACGCTGCAGTGCTCGGTGCTTCGGCACTCGGTTGGGAGGCAAAACGCCGCTCCGAGACTTCCGTTGCCCCCGAGACCACCATCCAGTAATATGGAGCGCCGGCTTCCCATCCGGCAATACCCGACTGGTAGGGACGCACGGTTCGTGCAATGCCGTTCAAATAACATTTTCGGCTGACCAATACTGCGTAGCCGTGGAATGGAGGCGTCCTCGCCTCCGCCGATCCGACTCCCCCTAACTGGCCAAAGATTGTCTTATAAAAATAGGGCTCCCAAAATGGGAGCCCTATTTATTTTATTTTTTTCATCAGTTGCGGAAGACGAGCTGGTCGTCTTTGACGTCGATGACGATCGGGTGTTCGCGGTTCACCTTCTGTGCAAGGATATCCTTGGCAAGCTGGTTGAGCACCAGTCGCTGAATAGTACGCTTTACAGGACGTGCACCGAATTCAGGATCGTAACCATCTTCGGCAAGGAGTTCCATTGCAGGTTTGGTGACCTCGAGCTTGACGCCGTTTGATTCGAGCATCTTCTGTACGCCACGTACCTGGATTCCTACGATTTCCTCGATTTCCTTCTTGTTGAGCGGAGTAAACATCACGATTTCGTCAATACGGTTTAGGAACTCCGGACGGATCTTCATCTTAAGCAGATCCATTACGTCTTGCTTAGTCTGATAGATGATATTCT
>CAYSMP010000226.1:0-5202 GCA_964432215.1 uncultured Sangeribacter sp. | reverse complement strand
GTATCGGGAGTGCCGTTCCCGGCAATAAGACATTGATGAGCCGCTGTGCCTTGGCATCCAGCGACTCATGGAAATTATAGTTCATGCGAAGGCGCGGACTCCCCGCCGCCTTCGCCGTCACTTCATCAAGAAGTTTGTCGTTGATTATCATGGGATAGGTTTTTTGATTTCAGATATTCCTCATGAAGATGATAATTATTCTTCATGAACACTAAATATGCAGCAGCAAGCAGAAGGATGATTAGCCCCAAATACACATAATGGTTGATTGGAAGCCATATCAGACCGGCTGAGATAAGCATCTGGATTGCCATATACAACGAGGAAACGGTTGTATGCGGTATATGAAGTTCATTCGCCATGATCTGGAATGCATGTTTTCTGTGAGCCTCCCCAAGATTCTCATGAAGCTTGATTCGGTGACAGATTGTTAGGACAGTGTCGGCACCGTAAACAGCGAGAAACACGATGTAGGAGAAATCACCTGTCTTCAATATGAGGCTTCCCAACGCAAAGAGGACAATGAATGCCATCGTGATGGAGCCCACATCCCCGGCAAAGCACTTGGCTTTTTTTCGGAAATTGAAGAAACAGAACACCAGCAGGCTTAACCCGACGACGTAGAGATAGGCCATGTCAATGAAACCGATCCTGCTGTTAAGATAAATCAGCGGCACGATGACAGCGATAGAATATCCCCCGGTGATGCCATTGATACCATCCATGAAATTGTAGGCGTTAACGATACCCACACAAACAATCAGAGCAATTAGCACAATCCACCAGTCTTGCAGACTAAGAATTCCAAACTGATAGAACATGAGGAACATGGCGGAGAACTGAGCCACAAGCCTCCAGCTGTCAGGCAACGAATGGACATCGTCGATGAAACTGACAATACCGATAATCGACAGACCGAGTATAAACCACGAATACTGAAGCCCGAACAAAGCCCAGAAAAGCCACGCACCGAATAAAAAAATAATACCTCCGCCACGCAAAGTGATGGAAGTATGTGAAGACCGCATATTCGGCTTATCGATTATATTAAAGTGGTCTGCAATCCGGAAATAAATCAATTCTGCAATTATCAGCAGAATGAAGACAGCAAGAAATATCATACTATGAGTTATTACGATATCTTAAAATTTGAAACAACGTCCTTCGGTTGCCATCCAAGCTCCTTCTTTGCCTTCGCGTTGCTGAATGTCAAGGACTTTGTTATCTTTGATAGTTTCATGGTATTGATAGGAGCTTTTGCACCTAAAAGATCACCGACTTTGGCACATATTTTGGCGAACCATAAAGGTATTCCAATTACCCTTTTCCCTCCCAACTGGCTTGCAATGGAGTCTTCCAGTTCCTTGAAGGAGGGTTGGCTGTCATCGCAAACATTGTAAACACCGCCCTTATCCTTCAGAAGCTCTATCAACACCGGGATATCATTGACCATCAAAACACTCTTACGTGCTTTCCCGCCACCGATGCTAAGATATTTCCCTGACTTTATCCCTGAAATCATTGCACCGAGGTTGCCGGGAGGGTTTGGACCTGCTATAAGAGAAGGACGGATGATACTGAGGATCACATTATTTTTCTTACACCATTCGGTCAGGAACTGCTCAGCTTGTATCTTGCTCAGCGCGTAAGGAGTATTGCCATTCAATGGATGACTCTCATCAATATTCTCACCTTCCTCACACCCGTAGACAGCGACAGTTGATACAAATATGAATGACCTTGGAACACCAACTTTTTCCAGAGCTGCACACAAATTTTTTGTCCCTTGAAAATTGACATCAAAGAAAGACTGAATCTCCTCCTCCGTCTTAGGAATCACATGAGCTTTCCCCGCCGCATGAAATACGACATCGTATTTTTCTGACAATGTAGGGATATTCTTGGCTAAATTTACTTGGATATCATCCTTCTCGGTGATACCACATAAGGTAATAGTATTATTTTTTGCGATATCTGGAACGATATGCTTTCCTAGAAAACCTGTTCCTCCAGTAATAAGTATTTTCATATGGATTCTAAAAATTTCCCAAGAATAATTTCTTTTGTATAAAGCTTCTCTCCTAAATTTCTTGCATTATCTCCCATTTGTTTCAACTTGTCCAAATCCCATTTTTTTGGCCATCCACAGTAGCCTATATTATTTTCTTTAATTAGTAGTTCTATTTCACTGTTTTTAGGGCCAAAATAAAGTATAGGCCTTCCTGATGCAAGAATATTATACGCTTTGCTTGGGGTCCCAAGCCCATACATATGATCGTTTAAAGTAACAAGACTTATATGACATGCACCTAAAACAGCTTCTTGCTCGTTCCGTCTATAAGGACCATGAAAAAAAATATTTGATTTGCTCGTTTTTTTTAGTTCATTCTCTAATGCACCTGATCCATAGATATGTAAATCAATTGTATCTGGAAGTTGCTTGATAACTTCTTCAAGACCTTGAACTCTTCCGATATTCCCTGCATACTCAAGAATAACTCTGTCGGTTTCCGGCATTTTAATTGGTCTGATACCATTAAAATCTCCCCAGTTTTCAATAATTTCTATTGGTACACGTTTCTTTGTCTTTTGGTTGAGAATATCTGCCATATCTCGACCGATAACAATTAATTTGTCTGCTTTAGAGAATGCATTGTCGAAAATTGATTTAAGGATTCCAAAAAATGGTAATGATATATTGGCAGCCTTAATATTCTCAGGGAAGACATCATGCACTAATACATTTAATTCAAATCCTCGTTTAGTCCTTAGTCTACCCATTAGAACAATTAAGGGAGCAGGGTTTGTAACCATTAAAACTTTATCATTATTAGCGATAAGTTTACTGGCTAATTTATATAAAGATAACGTTGTTGAAACGAAAGAGGCCGCTTTCCCCAATAGAGAATTCTTATTATAAGACCGAGAGGTAGCTCTATATATACGGAAAGGAAATTTTTTTATATCTGATATATCTGAACTTGTATGTAGTCGGCTCTTATCATACACTTCAGATCCACAAATCACATTTACATCATATTTAGATGAGAAAATTTTTGCAATCTCCCCCATTATGTAGGCAGTTGATGTTTCTTCGGGGAGAAATAATTCAGAGACAATCCACAATTTTTTTTTCCCCATTTTACTGTGTAATTTACTCTAAATTTAATTATCTTTACGCCACACCATCTTGTTAACCACTGTCACGTACGATTGGATAATCTTAACTACAATCGTGCTGACATTCTCTCCTACATACACATCTACCGGAGTACCGTCATCATGGTTACAGTTCATCTCTATTGCTGTCTCCACAGCCTGCAGAAGTGACTTCTCGTCAATACCTGCGAGAATGAAACCTGCGTTGTCAAGACTTTCAGGACGTTCTGTCGAGGTACGAATGCAGATTGCGGGGAAAGGATGACCAACGGAAGTAAAGAAACTGGATTCTTCAGGGAGAGTGCCAGAGTCAGATATTACGGCGGCAGCATTCATCTGAAGGCAGTTGTAATCGTGGAAGCCGAGTGGTTCATGCTGGATGACACGTTTGTCGAGTTTGAAACCTGACTGCTCAAGACGTTTGCGACTACGCGGGTGACAGCTGTAGAGTATGGGCATATCGTATTTCTCGGCAATTGCGTTGATGGCATTGAAGAGGGAGAGGAAATTCTTTTCAGTGTCAATGTTCTCCTCGCGATGAGCTGAGAGAAGTATGTATTTGCCTTTTTCAAGTCCGAGACGCTGATGAATGTCGCTTGCCTCAATGTCCTTGAGATTCTCATGAAGTACTTCTGCCATCGGTGAACCGGTCACATAGGTGCGTTCCTTAGGCAGACCATTGTCAGCGAGGTAGCGGCGAGCATGCTCGGAGTAACAGAGGTTGACGTCAGAGATTATATCTACGATACGGCGGTTTGTCTCCTCAGGAAGGCATTCGTCCTTGCAACGGTTTCCGGCTTCCATGTGGAAGATTGGGATATGGAGACGTTTGGCGGCTATTGCTGAGAGACAGGAGTTGGTATCGCCGAGGATGAGGAGTGCATCGGGCTTTATGTCCACCATCAGTTTGTATGAACAGTTGATGATGTTGCCTACAGTTGCACCGAGATCGTCACCAACAGCGTCCATGTAGACTTCCGGATCAGAGAGCTTGAGATCCTTGAAGAATACACCGTTTAAGTTGTAGTCATAGTTTTGGCCAGTGTGGGCGAGGATAGTGTCGAAGTATTTGCGGCACTTGTTGATGGTAGCAGCCAGACGGATAATCTCCGGGCGCGTGCCTACTATTATGAGGAGCTTCAGTTTGCCGTTGTCAGCAAAATGTATATCTTTATAATCAGTCTTCATACATAAGGATATTATAGACAGAAGCACATAAATTTTTTAATTTTGACATAAGGACATAAGCACATAAATTTTTATCCTTTTGTGCTTATGTCTTAAAATATGCTTTTGTCTTTATTTTACGGGATCGAAGAAGGTGTCGGGATGGTTGGGGTCGAAAATTTCGTTGCAGTACATTACGGTCACGAGGTCTTCTGTATCGGATAGGTTGATGATATTGTGGGTGTAACCGGGGAGCATTATTACAGTCTGTATCTTGTCACCGCTGACTTCATACTCCAGCACTTCATCCGTCCCTTCCTTGCGCATCTGGATTAAGCCGTGGCCTTTCACTACGATGAACTGCTCCCACTTGGTATTGTGCCAATGCTGGCCTTTAGTGATACCGGGCTTTGAGATATTGATGCTCACTTGCCCGCATTTAGGAGTGTGGACAAGTTCAGTGAAGCTTCCCCGGTTGTCAACGTTCATTTTCAGGTCGAACACTGCTTTTTCCTTCGGAAGATAGGATAGATATGTGGAGAACAGCCTCTTAGTGAAACTGTCTGACGGTATCTCTGGGATCATCAATGTCTCCGGCATCTCTGCGAACTGATGCAGCAGATCTACTATCTCACCGAGTGTCACATGGAAAGTTGTTGGGACTGCACAGTATCTGCCATTCTCTTTAAGGACAGTCTCCACCCCTTCGAACTCGCAATGATGCTCCTTGTCCTGCAGTGCTAGAATCATCTCCTCAACAAGATCATCTATATAGAGAAGCTCCAATTCTACAGATGGGTCATTGACTTGAATGGGAAGATCGTTGGCAATGTTGTTGCAGAATGTTGCAACCGCTGAGTTGTAGTTGGGGCGGCA
>CAYSMP010000225.1:0-5250 GCA_964432215.1 uncultured Sangeribacter sp. | reverse complement strand
ATCTTTGTCTGTATGCCATCGGTCTGAAAGGGAAAGAAGTCGGGAACTATATGCAACTTCGCCGCCACTATAACATAAGCAGTGATATTCGTAGGAAACTTGGCATTGACGAACACGAAACCAACATAGGAATATACGTAAGAAAGCTCTTGAAAAAGCTCTGATTGCCTGTTTTCTGTAGCTACCGTTAAACTTTCAGACACTCTGCGCCAAAATCGCATTATTCAATTTTATTAATTTATTGATTTAGCAGCAAATATAATTTGCTACCGTTAAACTTTTTGTCTTGCATGGAAACTTTAGGCTTACTAATTTTGCTTATTGGCTTACTAATTCTGCCTATTATAAATCATATAAGACAATGAAAAGAATACTACTTCCAACGATGTTAGGAGGTGTGTCACTCCTACCAAGCTGTAGCGATAACAATACGTTTTTCAACGAGCCATCGCCAATCCGTGCTTATGAAACTGACGCCGAAATACTGGCACAGTTTGTTGATGTGGATAACGCCACTGGAGCATTTGTCATTAATCCTGACAATAAAATCACCGCTTCAGATTATATTGTCAGCCATAGTCGTGAGGAATTGATGATGGTAAGTTCAGTAAACCGTGATAAGTTCACGCACGACATGGAAGCCGTCAATGTAATGCTCCGTGCAGTGAAACAATCGGGAAATTCAACGGCTATTATTTACTCAACATATTCTTCTGACAAACTTGTTGAGGGAAAAGTCACTGATACTTATAGTGTAACGAAGTCGGCCACTCATTCAATCAGTGAAAATATACACGCCCCACTGGTCGTTACATCTGAAAAAAGCGACGAGAGGCAGTTCTATACATCCCGATATGTCACGATGAATTTGTCTGCAAACTGCTCATCAAAGTTCTATCTGTATATGATATCTTTGGGTGACGATTCAAATCCTGATGCCGGAATATTGATTGTTGCCGGCTTGAATAGTCCGCAGCTAAACCATTCATATATCATAAAAAATAATGGTAGTTCCGATTGGCTTTCAGTCAAAGGTAAGAATCTTGTCGGTGACGGAACACTATACGTTTCAATCTCACAATGAAAACGTTATATACATCTCTAATCCTCTCCTTACTGATGATGTTGACGTCATGCGAGGGACAAATAGGCTACTTTGATGAAGGTCAGCAGAGTACTGTTGCAATGCTCACTGACGTGGAATGGCTTATAGTGTACGCTGAATATTGGCATGAAAATGAACAGACTTTTGATAACGAAACAAGCATATACTCCTTTGGTAGAGACACCAAAGGCTGGACTGCGTTAGGCTCGCTGAAAGATCCATCTGTTAAGAAAGACATCCGATATTTTCAGTGGACTTTTACAACAGAGAATTATGCAGTAATCTACACAGCAGGTAACTCGAATGAAGGGTATTGGCTTATTCAAAAATTGACTCCAACCGAAATGTGGCTGCAATGGTCAGCAAAAGACCCTGTTCTATATCCCAACCAAACAACTACATTTTACAAATTTAAAGCCCGCAAAAGAATATGATCCGAATCATCACAAAACTCATCATTTTTCCTGTTTCTAAAAATTCTATACTTATGTGTATTGATTCCGGTGATGCTTCTTTTGGCTCATTGGGAAGCAAATTCTTTGAGGAAAACAAGGATTATGTTACCTCTCATTCAGATTTAGATTCGATCCGAAGTGCAGGTATAGGAGGTGTGCATACCTCAGAATGTTATAAGGTCCCCGATTTGGATTTGAATTTAGGAGGACATTCTGTTATTGTGCCGAAAATGAATGTACTTTTACAAGATATGCCTTATGGATATGATTGTAATTTAGGGCTCAAGACATTAATGTTATTTGGCAAAGTACGTTTCAATCTTGTAGACTTTGTGCTTACAACCGAACCAAAATAACTTAATTCATACAAATACAATGGAAAATAATTTAATCCTTCGGAAGATTTCTATCCTTACCAAGACACTTTCTGACATGCCAAGAAACAAGATTTCATATTTTGTTTTAAGTGTTGTCCTTTTACCTTTTGCGGCGCTCGGTCAAGAAAAAGATTCAGTTGTTGGACGACCATATAAATCATTCGACACATCTGCTTTTTGTTCTTACCAGGGATTTCACCCCTCACAGTACCTAACCGACAATAACTGGGACATACACTGTGCCTTTATGGAACCGAGTAAAACCACGAAACTTGACTCTCTCGGCATCTCTTATAATAAAAGCCAATTACAGTTGCTGGAAGTAAGAGATCTGCTTTCTTTTGAGAACAGCATATATACAACCAAAATGCCAATTTTCGGGAAAACGGAAACTCTTACTATTCGTCGGCAGTCTAAAGAATTTGCTGATAGCATCTTCCCTATAATTGAACCGGATTTTAGGCAACTTATTACAATTTTTGATAAAGCAGGCTAAGCAAAACAAACCTATAGCCTCATATTCTCCTATCTTCTTGACACCTATATCTGGGATGACAGTTCACTTTGCCGAGACGATTTTTCGAGAAATTCACGAGCCATATCAATATTTTTATGTAATTTTGAATGTTGTATAATATAATTTCCAATGAAGATGCAAGTTAATCAAAAGAATAATCTAACTGTATTTCGGGTCCAAGGACCAGTGAAGAATTAATCATTTAATTTAAAAAAATCTATCAGCCATGAAATTAAAAGCAGCAAAAATGAATAAACATATAGTTAAAATCCTCTTTTCGTTAATATTTGTAATAGCAGATTTTTCGCCTATGTATGCCCAAGAACGTATAGCATACGGCATCGAAGTTTCTCCGCAATTATCTCCTGGAATCAGTTATCGAGTTGGTGCCAATCTCTCAATTCCCCTAAAAGGCAAATTAACTATTGATCCAGGGCTTTTCCTGACTATGTATAATCGGACATCATCGGGAGAATCCAAAAAAAATGGAATTTCTACAAAACATGAACGTACGACTCACGGTCAATTTTTGCAGATGCCTGTGCGCCTCGGCATAAACACCTCAACAATTCATGGCAATCTATTTCAAATACTTGTCGGGCCATACCTCGCATACGGCATAGGTGGCAACACAAAATTGACTGAAATTAATAATGGAACCAAACACATACAAAACGCTCCATCATTTCTGGAGTTTTTCTCTTCACGTTTCGATTGGGGTTTTGATGTGGAAGTCCAATATTACATCCGTAAACATTATCAGGTGGGATTATATCTTCAGTCTGGTTGCAAAAAGATATATACTCCTCAAAGTGTAGCTGAAGCAATATTTGGCGAGATTTTCATCGTTGGTAAAATAAATCTTGCATTAGGACTGTCGTTAGGTTATCGTTTCTAATTAATAAAAAACAAATTAGATAAAAAAAATGAGATAACAAAGGATAGTCGAATTCTAAGGAAGGTAAGAAGATACTTTGCAAAATTTGACCGTTTGCACAGATTCAGTCAAGTAAAGATAGCCAAACTCCTATTGAAAAGCTTAACAAACGATTATCGCATCAATAGGTCAAGCACAAGAATATCTTCCAAGATTTAAGTATTCATTGGAACCTGCTGTTATTAAAGGCAGAGTAATCAGTGACAGTATTCAAAAAGTTGAGGATATTGTAGTGATATATACAATGAAGTATTACTCCGGTACCGGCGACGCTCTTCGAGGTAAAAAGGTTTCAGTAGATGAAAATGGAGGTTTCAGTTTAGATCTTCCTACTCGTACACCTGTATATTGTTTGGTCTCTTCAGATGATTTTTAATTTTCATGCATTATTATTCAAGAAATGGTAAGTCTTAAAAGGATGCAAGGCGATAAAGATGACTTCTTCATACCTGATTACAATGTGAAGCTTCGTGGGGAGGTGGACAATTGTTAAGGTAAACTAAATCTCTTAGAAACAACTCTCTACCTCTTTCGTAAGTGGAAAAAAAATCGTAATTTTGCGGTCTAAAAAGTCCTCTTAAGACCACTTTTCAACAAAATGAGTATAGACACTGCAAAAATATTATATAGGTTGCCCGTGGCTCTTATGCTTGCTGTTTTGGTGAATATTGTTATTTCGTGTAATGGAAACCCAGCAATAGATAGCAAGTTAAACAATGCAGAAGATGTTATGAATCAATATCCTGATTCTGCATTGAATATTCTTCGTGGCATTGATAAGGAACGCCTTAAGTCTAAACATGAACGGGCGCGATACGCTTTGCTGATGTCTATGGCATTGGATAAGAATTATATTGACACCACCACTTTCGATGTACTTCAGACAGCAATTGACTATTATCTTGACAATGGATCTGCTGATGATAAATTACGGACATGGTTTTATGAAGGACGTATCTTCCAAAATCGAAATGATTATGACGAAGCCATGCAATGTTTCCTTAAGGCTGCCGATTTAAAAGATTACAATGACACCCTTACTTTTGCAAATATGCTTATAGCTCAAAGTAATTTATATTTTCAATCATATAGAATTGATGATTATATATCTAATAATCTAAAAGCAGCAATATTATTTGAAAAAATTGGGCATAATCGTTATCATATGGTTGGTTTGATAAAAGCATTAGATGGTTGTGTGACCTTAGATTATAGAGTGAAAGCTGATAGTCTCCTGTTAAAAGTTGAAAATCTGTCAGAAAGTATTTCAGAATATCAGGAAATTATCTCGTCAATTAAACTGATGCACAAAATAAAATTCGGGGAGAAGACAGACATCAAAAATCTTTTAGATTCAATATCAAGTTTGGAGGCGTGTGATGATGAGTTTAAACTTAATATGTCTTTAGGTTATTTAAAAATCAATGAACCGCAAAAAGCAATGCGTTTATTTGAATCTATAGATTCAAGCAGTTCAATCGCACACTCAATTAAATATATTTCAATTAAACCTAAAATTCTTGAGGCGAATAAACAATTTGAAAAAGCTCTTGTTGCTCTCAATCATTTTTTTAGTACTATTGAAACTGAAAATGAAAGGATTAGTTATCAAAAAACGACTGTAGCAGAAGAACGACACGAATTAGAGTTGGAGAATTTATATAAACTGCAAAGAAAAGATAAGCAGATTTGGTTTGGTTCAGGCGTAGTTTTAGTCCTTGTGATTATCATTGGAATTATTTATTATCAACTTCGAATAGGAAAGAAAAACCGTATTATTTCCGAGCAAAACCAATCAAGACTTCAACTTGAAAACGATAACCTTCAGAAGCAAAATACCGTTCTTGAATTAGAAAAAC
>CAYSMP010000224.1:0-5264 GCA_964432215.1 uncultured Sangeribacter sp. | reverse complement strand
TTGAAAAATTGATGAAGGCAACTTTATCGGCATATTTTTCCTTTATCTCATGTATTTCTTTTGCAGCTGCCTTGCACGGTCCGCAATATAGTTGGGAGAAATCAAGTAGAATATAAGGCTCTTTCACTTCCATCAGATTAAACAGATTGCCATTTTGATTTTTGGCAATGATATTGAAATCCTTTAAGCTGTCACCTTTTTCAATACTTTTGACATTCAAATATCGTTTGATTGTCTGTCCATAACTGCTGTTCCGTTGATCGGGAAGCAGCTGATCATATAGATTTCTCAGATCCTCCTTGGGAATCTCCATCATATAATAGCTTTCCATCATAGCCAAGGTATGCCATGAATTAGGGTGAGACAGATAGAACTCTTTTTCAAGAGATGCAACTCTCTTACTCTGTTCACGATATTCTTTCCGTTCATCATCGCTCATCGAACTAAAATTTCTTCCCTTTTCTTGAAGTTCAGACATAAGGGTTCCGATTTCTCGGTTATAACTCATGATATCTTCACTCCAAGGAGCACCTTCATAACGAAGGGTTTCCTTTTCGATATCAGCTTTGTCGCCTGATATCAGTTCCATATGCCCATTTTGCACAAAGATTGATATGCTTCCATAGTCAGAGAAGGCATAAGCCCTGACTGGTTCTTTTGCTTTGCTTATGTCGTGAAGTTCAGCCTTGCCGTTGACCATGTATATTGTGTCAAACCTTGCATCACTGAAATTTACGCCGTCATGAATACGCACCTCAAATCTTGTGGAATCAGGGAGCCCGGAAATTTCAAAACGGGTTGTGAAACCCTTATCTTGCGCCATGCAAACTTCACATAGCGTAAAGATGGTGATAATACTCAATAATCTCATCATTTTAACTTTTTTATTTTGCTTTACAACTATTTATTTCTATTTATCAACCTGACAAAGATTAAATTATGATTTCGAGTACAAAGATACAACTAAATTTTTAAATATACAACTAATTTATTAGTTATTTTGATTTTTATTCGCACTGAATCTCTAACTTCCCATATTATTGTAGGTTAAGAATATCAATGGTGTCGTCACGGCACGACATATAAAGCTCTGATCCATCAATGTAAAGGGGACTCTGATACCGTGCTTTTGAATCTATATATGTCTTAGAATTGGAATTGTGTTTATCATAGACCACCAAATAAAGATCTCCAGGATGCGTATAGCAAGCCACCGTTCATTCTATACAAAACTCAGCTTGTTGACGCATGCAAGAGAGTTTATAGGTTTACAATATAAAATAATACGTCTATTGTATTACCTTCACTTTAATTCGATGATATTATACTCCAATGCTCGATCTTACTTGTCTTCATAGAAATTAGCACCGATAAGATAGATTTCAGTAAATCCTTGGAATACCTTCTTGCATAGTCTTGCGAATGGATTTGCTCCATCGTCTCGTCTACAATCTTGTTATATTTGAACTCGAAGATATAGACGTAGTCGGGAGTAAGCGCCTCCAAATCACTCCTACCTTTATAGGAGTGGGGCTCAGGAACTGTATCATTTCCGAAAAAATGTAGATATAGTGAAAGTGGTGTAGAAAGAGTGCAGGCATAGAGAATGGGAGCTTTGAGGGATTGACCTACCAAATGGTGATCTTTTCTTCAAGGTCTTATTACTATTCCTTCGATTGTCCAGCTATCATAGGATGAACTTTCATGGAAATCAATGGAAGTGACGTCTTCAGGAATTGACTCAAAAGTGATTGCAAAGGATCCGTTACCCTCACTGTCTGCAAATAGGTGTTCGCCCAACACAATTCCCTCACTGCCGATCGCAGTGTATTTTGTGCCTTTCGAATCCGAGAGGTATGCTTCCGGAGAAATACTTATCCATTTATTGGGGAGATATAAGAATGAGAAAAAGACCTTTGTTCCATCCTTACTTATTTCAATACGGTCAATATCGAGCACTCTGTCTGTTTTGTTTTTCTCATACCGAGGAAAAATGACGCTCATCATCCCATTGAATTCCGTATATTCTGTATTGCCTTTTGGTCTTAGGTTAAAGTTCATTTTATGTTTCAACTCTCCTGTGGCATAGCCCATCCAAATGTCCTTGATTGTGCCATCGGGCGCAACGACCAAAAAAGTGGGATAAGCATTAGTTCCCAATCTTCTGAAAATGCCGTAGTTTTCCTTCCCTTCATTCCAGTTGTTACCTATCAAAGGTATCTTTTCAGATGACTTACGCCATATTCTATCAGAATCAATCGACAGGCTGATAAACTCAAGATTCTCCGGGTATTTCGCCTTAAGCTCACGAAGTTCGGGAAGTGCACGTAAACATGGTGAGCAGCCCGAATTCCAGAAATCTACCAGACACCATTTCCCTTGAAATTCTGACAATTTATGCACCATTCCATCAAGATCATAAAATTCGGTATCGGGGAACTTATCGCCAATCCCTATTTGGGAGCCTGGATAAAGATAACCATATATTGCCCTTCCTTCCGGAGAGTTTTTTATTGAATCATCAAGCGTAGCGTATATTGATTTCAAGTCTTCAGTGTCAATTTTCAAACGATCTGACATCAGGGCTAAGTCCTTGGCTTTCTCAAGCCATATCCTCCCTATCGGACGCGTTTTGAGAAGTTCAAGATTACGAAGTTCTATCAATCGACCGATGGAATCCATAGCCTGGGAGGCATCCATATTTCTCGTCTTAGAGTATTCAATATTTGCCTTCTGACGTTCCTCATAAAGATCCTTACTGTTGTTTATGTACATCTCGTACTCAGCCTGTTCCGGAACGTTGCTTCTCAATGGCCAAGTGTACATATAGTTGTCTACTGCGTCTATATCCACTGTTGCTCCTGAGGTAAGATAAAGCTTATGGATCATAGAAGGGAACGCATGATAGTCAAACATGAGCGAGTATTCCGATAATCCTTTTCCGACAGGCAACTCAAATCTGAATTGATTGTTTGCAATGGTATCGGTAGCAATATACTCACCGTGCCTATCTTCCCATTTGACCAATCTTACTACATACCCTTCAGGAAGCGCATCGCCATGTCCGGAGATCACAGCAAGATTCTTATTGGTATCGGATTCCGTTTCTTTTTCTTGGTTAGGGATATATACCCTTACATCCTGGGCAAGATTTGTGAATGTTGCCGCCTGGAACATTAATAAGACGAGTCCTAATATTTGATTCTTCATGTCTGTTGATTATTAGATAAATCCAAAAGTTGCGCTTGCGAGCTACTTATAGTCTGAAAACCAATGGAATCGTAAAATAACTTGCAACTTCCTTGCCGTTAACCTTGCCTGGAGTCCATTTCGGCATAGAACTTACAAGCCTTATTGCCTCTTTATCGACTTCTAGCGATAATCCTCTCACTATTTCAGGATGAGTGACTGTTCCGTTCGCTTCTATTATAAACTTTATGATCACACGTCCTTGGATTCCGGCTTTCTCTGCATCCTCGGGATAAACGAGGTTTTGGTTTAGCCATTCACCCAAATAGTCCATCCCCCCCGGAAATTCGGCCTGATGCTCAACCATAGTATATACTACTCTTTCTTCCTGAGTCTCATCAGGAACATACGCAACAGCACCAGAGGGCTTTGATTCCAATGTTTCAGCAATTGATATAAGGAATCCGGCTACGGTTGGAATGGCAGCTATGGCGATTCCGATACCTATCGCCGGAACCAATGCGAGGGCTAACATTCTGCGTTTCAAAGATGTTTTTTCTTCGTACATCATAGCTATACGTTTTTGAAGTTTACTATGATACAAGTTGTTGGCAAACGTTTGGTACCCAGAGCTGAGAGCCCTTTTTAATAATAGCATCTGATATTTTTTAGTATTTATCCCTGACTTAATCACAGTCTCGTCTGCCTGATACTCATGAACTGCCTTTAGTTCCTCTCTCATAGCCCAGGCGGCGGGATTATACCATTGCAAGCATATTGTGAAATATGCCAAGACAAGGTCAGCCCAATGAAGCAATTTTAAATGAGCAAATTCGTGAATAAGAATCATATCGCCATCTCCTCCATAGTCTGACTTTCTCATGACTATAGTATCATGCCAAGAGAAGGGAGATACCCGATAAGAGTCATTGATCAGAACAAGCGAGAATTTTTCAAACTCATTGCGTTCACCTTTCTTCATGAGCTTCCATAGCATTGCTATCCCATAGAGATAATATAGCATAGTGGCTATCAATCCTAAAATATATACTGCATATAGAAGTTTTAATATTTTGACTTTGCTAAGAAATCCGGCATGGTTAGCTCCATTGTTTTCAATAATTGTGTTTGCAGTCTCGCCACTCACTATATCAGGTAATCCTGAAGCAAGATGTTGATCTGGATATGGGTTATGCATTAAGACAGCCAGCACCGCAACAGGGATCATTAAGGAGAGGGCATAGATAAGAAGCAGCATACACCTGTTTATAGCATGTTGCCGCTTTCCGGCTAAGAAAATTCTAAATGCCAGATAGCATAATATTAATATTAAAGAGGAAATCAGAGAGTAGGAGAGTATCATGATTCATTTGTATCTTGATTGAGATTCTCAGAATTCTTCTTTTCTATGATATCAAGGATTTCTTTCACTTCATCCACTGATAATTTTTCCTCTTCTATGAGGGAAGAAACGGCAACTTTATAGGAATTTCCAAAATAGTTTCGTATTACGTCAGCGAGAGATTTTGATCGAAAGTCACTTTTTTGGGCTATAGCATAGAAACGATGGGAATTTCCAAGGACTTCATGACCGACATAACCTTTTCCTTCGAGGATTCTAACAGTTGTAGCCACAGTATTGAAGTGTGGTTTGGGCTCAGGATATCTTTCTAATATTTCTCTCACGAAGAGAGGGCCATTTTCCCAGAGAATGTTCATGAGTTCTGTTTCCTTTTCGGTGAGGAGCTGTTTTTTTCTTCCGGCTTTCATATTTTTTGAGATTATAAAGTTCTTTTGTATGAATCAATATCTATCAAGAGTAATCGCAAATAAATTTGATTCTTCAATGTGGTTATATTTTCGGATGCAAATATACAACTAAAATTTTAAATATGCAACTAATTAGTTAGTTTTTATTAATAAATAAAATGCCATTACTTTGGATATACCTCCTCGTGACAGTGTGGTCAAGTTTTTGGAAAAAAGTCGGTTATTTTTGAGAATATGAGATGGAAAGAATTTAAATCACGGCTCTTTCATTTAAACTTGTCTATCTCTTGTCTATGATGTCTTTT
>CAYSMP010000223.1:0-5561 GCA_964432215.1 uncultured Sangeribacter sp. | reverse complement strand
GAAGTGGTGTCTACCTGCAACTCCGGCTGGAAGATGAGTCCGGAGAAGGCCAACGAGTGGATGGCTCAGAATATGTTTGAGAAATATCCCCTCGGCGATCTCAAACTCTCCTGACAACTCCACAACCTCACAACTCCAAACTCCACAACAATGAAGACAGAAATCATAGCAGCCGGTTTCGGCGGACAGGGTGTCCTCTCGATGGGCAAGATACTTGCATATTCCGGTCTTATGGATGATAAAGAAGTGACATGGATGCCTTCCTACGGTCCTGAACAGCGTGGTGGAACCGCCAACGTCACTGTAATCCTTAGCGATGAGCGTATCTCGTCGCCAGTGCTTGATACTTATGATATTGTCATTGCCCTCAACCAGCAGAGCCTTGACAAGTTCGGTCCCCGCGTAAAGCAGGGGGGTATACTTATCTACGACACCAATGGCATACATAAGCATCCTACACGCGATGACATCACTATCCATCCTATCGACGCCATGGACGCAGCCCTCGAACTCGGCAACACCAAGGCATACAATATGATAGTCATGGGGGCTCTGCTTGAGGCTATGGAGTATAAGCTTCCGATGGAGAACGTAGTGAAGGGTCTGAAGAAGTCCCTTCCCGAACGCCACCACAAACTTATCCCTCTCAACCAGCAGGCCATCGAAAAAGGACGTGCACTCTTGAAGAAATAACTATTCTAAATATGCGTCAAGGGGAGGACCGACATAAGCGGTTCTCCCCTTTTTTATCTCAAGACTGAATTCTGAAGACTCAAGACTTAAGACTCAAGACTGAAGTCTCTGTTTCCCGAAGAATTTGTCGATGATGAGAGCGATGAAGCCGTCGCCTGTCACGTTGCAGGCTGTGCCGAAACTGTCCATGGCGATATAGAGCGCTATCATCAGTGCCTGATCTCCCTCTGAGAATCCGAGTATGCTTGCCAGAATGCCCAGTGAGGCCATTATAGCTCCCCCTGGTACTCCGGGAGCCGCCACTATCGACACTCCAAGCATGCAGATGAATCCTGCCATCATCCCGAAATCGTAGGCATGTCCCTGCATGATCATCAGGGCCAGAGCACAGCATACTATCTTCATTACGCTTCCCGACATATGGATAGTGGCACAGAGCGGGATGACGAAGCCCGCAACATCCTCGCCGACTCCCATCTTTATAGCCTGGCGAAGTGTCACAGGGATGGTGGCGGCCGACGACTGGGTGCCCAAAGCTGTGAAATATGCCGGCATCATAGTCCATAGAAGCTTGAAGGGATTGCGCTTTACGAAGAGTGCTGCGATGCAATATTGTAAGATAAGAAGGCAAATATGCAATGCGAATATCACTCCTATTATCTTAGCGAAAGCCGTGAGGATTCCCATCACTTGGCCCGACACTGTCATGTTGAGGAATATGCCGAATATATAGAGTGGCAAAAGCGGTATGATGGCTCCGGCTATTGTCATCTCCACTATCCGGCGGAATTCGGAAAAACCATGTTTCAGTGCCGTCCCTTCCATCCGAGAAAGGCATATACCCATCGTGAAGGCGGTCACGAGTGCGGTCATCACTCCCATCAGAGGGGGCATCTCTACAGTAAAGTATGGCTCGAGGTCATGTCCTTCGGTAATTCCCCCTAATGTTCCCGGAGATATGAGATGAGGAAAGACACTCTCTCCAACGGCATAGCTCAGAAATCCCGACATTATTGTGGCTGCATAGGCTATGAGTGCTGTCCACACCAACATCTTGCCCGCGTTTTTACCGATATCGGCTATGGCCGGAGCCACGAAGCCGAGTATGATAAGCGGAATCAGAAAACCCAAGAATTGGCTGAAGATAGCATTGAATGTCATGAATATCCTTCCAGCCCATTCCGGGAAGAAATTGCCGGCCACAATGCCGAGCCCCATGGCTATTAGGATCTTGACAAGCAGATTGATGCGGATTGGTTTCATAAGTGTATGAGCTGTAAGTTGTTGTGTAGAATATGAAATTTATATAAAAATTATAAGATTTATAAAATTTATAAGAGCTATATAAACAATAAAATTATGCATTTTAATTAGGGTTGCGGTCTCCACCGTAGATTTCCTTCGGGAATGAGATGAGGCGGACGTCAAGGTCGCGAACCCTCACGTCAAGGGCATTTTCGTTGTAGATGCCGAATGTGCGTCCACGCACCCACCCTTCACCGTCGCAGGGGCGGCGGTCATAGACTCCCTTCGGGTAAGGAGTGACGTCAACGAGATCGATCCTGACGTTGTCGAGCAGTATGTCGCTGATCTTGCCAGGCGTGTCGCATCCGATGAAGATGCCGTTTTCTGATGTGGCAAAAATATTGATGAAACGAATGTCTTTCACCGGTCCGCAAGCTCCTTTTGTAGCTCCTTTCGGAAATCTCCATCCGGCATCCTTATGGTTGCCTACCGCACGCGGATATGAGGTGATGTAGATAGGCTCTGATTGTCCCCACCATACCTCCGAGAAGAGGTGGCAGTCGAGTATAATATTTGAGAATGTCACATTTTCCACACTTCCTTCGTCGCGATTTTGTATGCCGATGCCACGGTTTGAGTCGCGGATGATGCAGTTGTCGAATGTCACGTGTGATATCCGATCCATATTTTCTGATCCTATCTTGACGGCACAGCTTCGCGATGTCATGATGCAGTTGGTGACCGTAATGTCATAGCAAGGACCATATTCCTCAAATTCCCGACGGTTTTTCAAGCAGATGCAGTCGTCGCCGCTCTCTATGTAGCAGTCTGAGATGCGCACCTTATGGCTGTGGTCAATGTCGATGCCGTCACCATTGCGCACCTTGAGATTGTTGAGCAGCGAGATGCCGGAGATCGCAACGTCATGGCATCCTACCAGATGCACTGTCCAGTAGGCTGAATTAGCTATGGTGACATCTGATATCCTGACGTTTTGGCATCCAAAGAGGGTCAATACATGTGGGCGGGGATCGAAGGTAGTGACCGGTTTAAGCTCGTAGGAATCGTCAAGCTCCGCCCCCATGAAAGCTACGGCGTTGCCGTCGATTCGTCCGGTGCCGGATATAGACACATTTTTTAGGGCTGTCCCGGAAATCCACATCATTCCTTCTCCTTCGTTGGCGCGGAATGCCGACTCCTTATAAATCGACTCGTCGGGGGAGGCGAGGAGCGTGGCGTTGGGTTGCATATGAAGGTCGATATCCGACTTCAGATGGAGCGGACCGGAAAGGAATGTATGGCCCGATGGGAAGAGGACTGTTCCCCCTCCGGATGCCGAGCATGTATCGATGGCCTTTTGTATTGCCACGGCATCGTCGGCCCTGCCATCTCCCTTGGCACCGAAATCCAACACATTCACATCAGCAGCCCAAGCTGCTGACAATGCAAAATTCATTAGGCATACTACACCATATTTCAAATATCCGATTCTCATATCTTCTTTACAATTCTTATACTCAAAACTTAATACCAAACACTCCCCACTTAATGTTTCACACTCCCACTTAATGTTTCACACTCCCACTTAATGTTTAATACTCCCCACTTAATGTTTAACACTTACCACTTAATGTTTCACACTCCCCACTTAATGTTTAATACTCACTACTTAATACTTAAAGGAGGAACCTCCCAAAAACTCCCTAAGCAGTGATGTCGGTGGGATCTGATCTGCAGGGATTGGATCAAAGTATTCCAGGAATCGCAGCAGACGATAGGCATTGGCATATTCCGCTACATTGTGGGGCACCTGACGCAAGATCGGCTCAGCATATTCCTTCATAACGCCCAATTCGAAGAGCAACGACGAATTGAAAGTGGCGTCTGCATTCTCCTGGAATGGAAAGATCCATTTTTCCTCTCCTCTTCTCACCGAGGGCCAGCGGCGGATGGTATCGAGTGCTGAGGTATGGCGGTAGCGGTAGTCGCGCACTATGCGGCGTAGCAGACGATTGTCGTTGGGCGAGATCCAGTTGTGGTCGTCGATTGCAAGGGTGGTCAGTGCCGAGACATACACTTTGTAGATTGAGGAAGCCCCTACAGAGGAAGTAAGTTCGGGATTCAGTCCATGTATACCCTCGATGATGAGCACATCGGTCGGTTCCATTTTCAGTGGCTTCTCCTTCTCGATGCGTCGACCGAACTCAAAACTGTAGGTAGGCAGGTTTACCGTCTCTCCTGCAAGCAGACGCGAGAGGTCAGAGTTTAGGCGTTCGAGGTCGAGGGCGTAGAGACTTTCGTAGTCATAGTCTCCGGTCTCGTCAAGTGGAGTGCGGTCGCGGTCTACGAAATAGTCGTCGAGCGAAATCATCTTGGGGGTGACGAGGGACGTCATCAGTTGCACGGCCAAGCGTTTGCAGGTAGTAGTCTTGCCTGAAGATGACGGTCCGGCAAGGAGCACTATTTTTGCGCCACGGCTCACTATCTCGTCGGCGATATGCCCTATCTGCCTCTCATGTAGCGCCTCCGCTACATTGATAAGTTCGCGTACGCTGCGCTTGCGAACCGACATGTTGAGTTCCCCAACATTGCGCACCTTCACCACTTCATTGAAATGCATATAGTCGGTAAACGCCTTAAACATCTTGGTCTGCCTTTCCGGTGTGAGTGCTTGATCAGGGTGTTGCGGATCGCGTCCCATAAGAATGAAGCCGTCGGCGTATGGATGCAGAGCGAATACGGGTGCATACCCTGTAGAAGGTGGCAGGGCACCGTAATAGCTGTCGGCGAGACCGTCGAGAGTGTAATATACTGTATATAGTTGCCCCGTAGTCTCAAACAGGAGCACCTTGCTGAAGAGATTCTGCTCGCGGAGTTTCGGAAGAAGGTCGGAGGTGAGGCGCTCATGGCGTTCGAATGGAAGGTCGGCATCGGCCAGTTGCTGCATGCGCGTCTGGAGAGCTTTTATCTGTTGTGTGGAGAGTACGCATGGTGCGGAACTCCCAACCTCAAAGATTCGGCAGAAATAGCCACGGAAGATACTGTGTTCTATTCGCAGCTGTATTCCCGGGAGCATTTCGCTGACCGCTTTATATAGCATGAAGCATAGAGCTCGAATGTAGACGCGGCGCCCGGTCTGAGTGTCGTCGGATAGATACTCCACCTGCTTGGGGGCATAGATGGGAAAACGTAGGTCTTCAGTCTTATTGTTGACTCGGCAGCATATGGGGCGGAAAGGGAGCGACACACATCCCTCTTCAATGAGCGATAGGGGAGAGCATCCGCCTTGGGCGTTCACGTAAAGCTCCTGGTTTTTGATGTAGATTTCCATGATCGAATAGTTCTTAAGGGCTTTAATGTCTTTAACGACCTTAAGGACTTTAGCGACCTTAAGGACTTTAATGATTAGTTAAAAATGCTGAAAAGGCCTGAAAAAAGGCTTTTTTCAGTGCAAAGATAAGAAAATTAATCTGAAATCAACAAAAAAATGCTGAAAAATTTGGTCAATTGAAAAAAGAGCATTAACTTTGCACTCGCAAAAAGCCCCAACCCCTATAATAGTAGGAAAAGGCTGTTGCGAAAGGAGGCCCATTCGTCTATCGGTTAGGACGAGAGATTTTCAT
>CAYSMP010000222.1:0-5621 GCA_964432215.1 uncultured Sangeribacter sp. | reverse complement strand
TTAAATATTGAGAATTATCTTTAGTATATAATTGCTCTACTCTCTTTGCATAAGGTTGGTGGAACAATGGAGTTGGCTTGACTTTCAATGTCATAGAAGCACACATCCCCATCAATGTGAGGCTTACCGCCATCGCGCAGATGCTGATGGCGGTCTGGGTCTTGTATTTGCGGAGATTCCGTAGGGAAATCTGAATGTAATGTATAAACATGAGCTTTATTTATTTACTTCAAGATTATAGTCGTATCATAAAATGCCTCTCCGAGGCTACAGAGTTTCCATTTTGGTTGCCCCAGGCTAATTTCCAATGTTTGTAAAATAAAGATGGTTAATACGCGCGTGGGCGCATGCGGAGCATGCTCTATTACTAATTAAAATGGAATTATTCTTTTAGGTAGTCGATGGGGTCGGCGTTCATGATGTCGTGGATTTTCCAGGCGATGGTGCTGGCGGTCACTACAACAACAAGCAATAGTATGAAAAGATAGGGCACCATGATGTTATTCGTTTCAAAATCAAATACGAAAGAAAACTCTCTAAGTTTCGGAATACCGATTAATCCCAATGGGAGAGCAATCAAGGCGGCTACTGAAATAATCAGGATATATTTTCGCACAAATATCATGGCGATCACTTTACGAGTTGCTCCATTCAGTTTCCTCAATGCCATCTCCTTGCGTCTACGGCGAGTATCGAGCGACACACCTGCATATATTGAAGCCATAGTAGTGATGACACTGATTGCTGACAATATATAGATTATTGCAATGATTGCACTGATCATGCTATAATCTCTCGGAGCATGCAGATTGAAGAAACTATCGATCTTGAAGTCAATACGCGAAGGCTGTTCCTCTTTAAGTATTTTTTCAATTGCCTGACGAGCTTCTTTATCTTTACCAATAATGGGAACAATTATCCTGTTGGATTCACCGTAGAAATTTACATTGGCTGCCCTATCAGTGACAATAACAGCTTTTCTTGAATGTGGTTCTTTTAAAGGAATATTGTCAAACACTCCTCTCACTTCATATTCATTGTTATCTCGAAATGGGAGAAATATAGTTTTGCCGTTCCATTGATTCTTGTCAATGAGCATCTGCTTGAACTCCTCATTGATCAATACATATCTGTCCGGATTAGTTTTGCCCGGAAGTTCTTTGATGTCAAGGTTGTAGAAATCAACGATGTCATTATTATTCTGATAATATTCTGTATAAACCGATTGATTCGGAAAACCTTCAGTAATATCAAAAACACTAATTGCCTCCGTATAATTATACACTCTATCCACAGATTTCAAGGTATCTATCCGGGCAAATATCTTGTCGGAATCTTCATCAGATAAGCCTTTTATATTCAAATACATGCCTCTTTTGTACCTATCAATATCATCAGGAATGCCATACCAATCCTTGATAGAGTCGATTGAAAGGTAATATAGTGATGTAACCCACAAGAATAGAATGCTTATAGCCATCTGAATTATGAGTCCTACATTACGCACCCGATGTTTGGGTTGAGGTTTCATCCTAAGTGCAAGTCCCGTCTGGTCGCGTCGGATTCTCCTTACTGTGATTACTACCACTATTATGCTAATTGCTATCAGAATCACAGTTGTGATAATGGCAATTGGATAAGACTCACCTAAATAATAATTATCAATCAATGAACTATAGTTTATGGTCAGGAAACTGATAACGCCAAAGATCAAAGCAAGTGCCAATGCAATGGTCAATACCAAGACCATTGTTATCTCAGTTGTGAAAAGTGAGAATAACGATGTCGGTTGACTTCCAATGCATGTACGAAGAGCTATCTCTCGTTCACGCAACCGGAATAGTTGGGTCTGTTGCCTTAAATAGTTGGAAAAAGACACTAATACGAAGAGGAAAAGAAATACTATTATGCCTCTGTGTATTGCCAATGATTTGGTTTCATCATAGGTTTCCTTCACGTTGTGCAAGATAAAATCTTGTTTATTCAGCAGTTCTGCCAATTCCTTGTGAAGATCCTCTCGAGTTGCTCCATCACGCAAAACAAAATATAAAAAACTGACGTCTTCCGGTAATCGATCTGTAAAGATATAAAGATGTTCATTTTCAAACAAAAATTTGTTGTCTGACGCAGGTCTTGCTATCACGTCTTTCACTATATACCCACCCTCATTAAGAAGAGAACCCAAATAAGGCGATTTAAGTGAGATAGTTTTTCCTATTGGATTCTCATTTTCAAATAGTCTCTTTGCCAACCAATCAGTGATAACTACCTCGTTGGCTTTGAATGAACCAACTATTTCACCTGAATAAACAGATCTCTCACCAAGAAAATTCAGATATCCAGGGTCTTTAAATCCTCCATAGACAATCATCGTATGCTCATCTTTGCCAGAAGGATTGGCAGTGACCATAATATTAAATTCAGCTGTAGCGCAAAGATGCAATTCCTTGACACTCTTAAACTGATGACCTAATATCAACTCCTTGTCTTCCAGATTCACAATCCGAGATATTTCATCTTGTGCAAACTGTTCAACTTTGTCAACATAAGGTTGAGAGAGCAAATGGGTTGGTTTGTAAGATAACATGATTGATGAGACTATCGCCATCAACGTAAGGCTGACTGCCATCGCGCAGATGCTGATGGCGGTCTGGGTCTTGTATTTTCGGAGATTCCGTAGGGAAATCTGGAGATAATGGAGAATCATAATTTTAATATTAAGTTTCGTTCCTCAACTTAAAGGGTTATGGGCTTATAGGGTTATGGGTTTATAGGTTTATGAGTTTATGGGTTATGAGATTTATCATAAAGCGCCTCTCCGAGGCTACTGTGCTTCGGTTGGGGAGGCTCCAGGCTGACCCCTGGGGTTTTTGCATGATTGTCAGGTCTCCGACCTGACCAGTACTGGTAAGCATCATATACTTATAAACCAATAAACCATAACCCTATAAACCTCCATTTTTCGCTTGCGAAAATGGAATCACTCTTTGAGATATTCGATTGGATCGGCGTGCATAATGTCGCGGATTTTCCATGCTATGGTGCAGGCGGTCACAGCAATAATTATTATTAAGCCTATGAAGTAAGGTAGCCAGACGCTTGTAACTTGGATTGATTTCAACATTAATAACTTGATCATTCCATGAGCAGAAAAACATAATGGGAGTGCTATAACAGCTGCTATTCCGATGATCCAAATATAGGTTCGGAGGAAAATCATAGCGATAATTTTTCTGTCGGCTCCATTGAGTTTTCTCAAAGCCATCTCCTTACGGCGGCGGCGAGTGTCAAGGGAAACTCCGGCGTAGATTGCAGCCATAGTGGTCACTATACTGATTGCTGAAAGAATATAGACTACTGTTATTATCGCTAATATCAACTCGAAGTCAGAAGACATAATGTCGTAATAACTTTTGACAACAGTATCTACTCGGTTTGGAATTTCTTGATCTATGATGTGGTCTAATTCTTGATTAACTTTTGAAGTCATGCCACCTTTTGGCACAATTACCTTATGATATAGATTTTTATTAGGATTATCTATGTCGAAGATTACTACACCATACCTATTATCAGATGCATCAAATGGTAAATAGTCAAATAGCCCCTTTATCTCGTATTCTCCTTCAAAGGGTATGGAGATAGTCTTTCCATTCCACTTGTTTTTCTGAATCAGCTTATCCTTCAAATTTCTGCTAATTAAAACATATTTGTCAGGGTTTGCCTTGTCGTTTATGATTTCGCTCTTCAATCCAAAAAACTCTACTGCATCGTTACCTTCTTGCATTACAAGATGAATCCGACAATAATCAGTTTTTTCCTCATCGAAAAATAATAGTCGTTTTACGCTATTAAAAGTATAAATATCTGCATAAGATTTCAATGATTCCAATCGATCATATATTAGGGGTGCCTTTTGACCGTAGGCTCCATAAATTGCTACCACAATCCCTTTTCGATATCTTTCTGTATCATCAGGAATTCCAAAATATTCTTTTACACTTTGGGCAGATAGGATAAAAACAATTGAGATAAAGGTAAATACTATGCAGACTGACATCTGGACTGTTAGTCCGACGTTGCGAAGCCTGTGTTTCGGTTGAGGTTTCATTCTTAAGGCGAGGCCTGTCTGATTTCTGCGGATGCTCATTATAGTCAAAGCTACAGCTATCATACTCACTAAGATCAGCACACCAATAGATGCGAAAACGATAGGCATTGCATACTTTAAACTGTAGTTTCGGCTCTCAAAAAGAATCGGATAATGTGAAATGAGATAGTTTGAAATCACACTGACAAGTATCAGAGTCAATATTAGGGTGAAGATAAGCACTACCGATATTTCTGATGAAAAGAGCAACAGAATGGATTTTGGGGATCCTCCTACACATGTGCGCAGTGCAATTTCCCGCTCTCTGATTTGAAATAGCTGCAATTGCTGTCTGAGATAGTTTGAATATGCTACTAATGCAAATATGATAAGAAACAATATAATGCCATTCCTTAAAGCCATGAAAGCATGGTCTGAATAAAGATCTTTCATATTGAGCAGTTGAGCCTGATTGCTTCCTAATAGCTCGGCAAGTTCTGCTTTAAGGTTTTCCAATGACTCTCCTTCTCGTAGAATAAAATAGCACGAATAAGAGACGTTGGGAAAAAATTGGTTGCTGCTTACAAATAGACTGTTAGGAACTTGAAACATCTCATTATTTGGGGATGGATTTTCCATAACGTCGCTTACGGTATAATTTTTACCAGGTATTATATTGCTGTAAAAATCAGAATGTATGCGTATGATTTTTCCAATTGGATTTTCCTCACCAAAAAGTTTCTTAGCCATTTTTTCGGTAATAACAGTCTCATCGTCAGAAATAGCATCAATCACTTTGCCGGAATAGACAGATTTCATACCTTGGAATTTAAGGTATTCTCTGTCAGCGGGGAAAACGTCACCAGTATATTCGAGTTCATTATCTTTTCCAGAATTGAGAGTTATATGCATTGGGATGCCATATCCAGCTTCAATATGATGGATCGCATCTACGCTTTTAAACTGATGTCCTGAAATCAAAGACATCTCTTCATCGTTGGCAAAACGACTTTTTGAATCCTCAAACAGCAGTTTATAAGTTCTGTCGGCATATGGCGTGGCCACTATTGGTATTTGCTTGACCGACAAGGCTAAGGATGCTACTATTCCGAGCAATGTGAGGCTGGCCGCCATAGCACAGATGGTTATGGCGGTCTGGGTCTTGTATTTACGGAGATTCCGTAGGGAAATCCTTATGTAGTGTAGTATCATATACTTAATGTATGACTTAAATCACAAGTCGCCTTTCCGAGGCAACTGAGCTTTGATTTGGGTTGCCTCAGGCTGAATCCCAATATGTGTAAAATAAAGATGGATAACACGCGCGAGGGCGCATGCGGAGCATGCTCTATTACTAATTAAGACTTAGGGGAAGGCAGCAAAAATATATTTGGGAGCTTATTTTCCAGCATTGGGCTGAAGCCTGGGGTTTAGACACAATCATCGGGTCTCCGGCCTGTGAAGGGTGTTTACATGCGGACTTGGGAGACGATGTGGCCGTCGAAGAGTTTTACGGTGCGGTTGGCGTAGC
>CAYSMP010000221.1:0-5635 GCA_964432215.1 uncultured Sangeribacter sp. | reverse complement strand
GTTGTTAGTATTTTAAATCTTTTAACATTTATACTATGGCAAACGTATTCTTCATCGCAAGGAAGACCATTAAAAACCATACCAATGGCGGCACAGTACTTATGGTAGCTACTGTACTCGCCATTCTTGTGGTGAATCTTCCGTTCCTTCATGATTTCTACAACGGACTATGGACGCATACCATAGCTCTCCGCGTTGGTAATTTCAATCTTTTTAGCCATCATGGACATCCTATGTCGATCATGGATTTTATCAATGATGCGCTCATGGCTGTCTTCTTCTTTTCTGTTGGTTTGGAGATTAAGCGAGAGGTCCTTGAGGGTGAGCTTTCATCTTTCCGGCAGGCGTTGCTTCCTATAGTTGCAGCCATCGGTGGAATGATAGTTCCTGTAGGTATTTTCTTCCTCCTCGGACACGGCACCGACTATATTCAGGGTGCTGCTATTCCTATGGCTACCGATATTGCTTTCTCGCTCGGTGTGCTGGCGATGCTTGGTAAGCGTGTTCCAATAGGACTAAAGATTTTTCTAACGACTCTCGCCGTTGTAGATGATATAGGAGGAATCCTTGTTATTGCTATCCTCTATTCTGGAAATATTGATTATGTTTCGCTTCTTTGGGCTGCGGGGCTTCTGGCTATCCTCATTATTGGTGGAATTTATGGTGTGCATTATAAGACGTTCTATGTTACTATAGGTATTTTTGTTTGGTTCCTATTCCTGCAGTCTGGAGTTCATCCTACTATCGCTGGAGTGCTTGTTGCGTTTTGTGTTCCTGCAAAACCTGTATATGCTCCTAAGAAATACATTAAGGCTATACGTCAGTCAATCAGTCATTTCTCACATGAGGATGAAGAAAAACTTGATAGTCGAGGTATCTTGACTAAAGAACAGACCAACTGGCTTAAGGAGATTGAGTCTGCTTCCGATAAAGTGATCTCTCCTCTTCAGGATCTTGAAGACTCTCTTCATCCGATTGTAAACTTCATTGTCGTGCCTCTATTTGCTTTCGCTAATGCTGGCATATGGCTTGGTGATGTTAATGTCGCAGATATCTTCTCCGGAGTTTCAATTGCTATTATTGCAGGTCTTGTTCTTGGAAAGTTCATCGGCATCTTTGCATTCAGCTGGGCTTGTATCAAGGCTAAACTGGCTCCTATGCCAGAAGGAAGCACATGGTCACAGTTAGCAGCAGTGTCTGTTCTTGGAGGAATAGGATTCACAGTCTCCCTCTTCATTGCAAATCTTACCTTCGGTGAAGATGTATATCTCTCTCAGATTCTCAATAATGCAAAATTAGGCATCTTGATAGGTTCATTCCTTGCCGGATTCCTCGGGTGGCTCTTTCTCCACCTGACTCTCCCTAAAATCACAGAAGTTAAAGAAGAAGAATAAATAAACATACTTTCATAAACAAAACAAGCGGCTTACATTCATGGAGCCGCTTGCTTTTTATTCCATATAATCCCTTGATTACTTTGGATTAATTTTCAGTTCGGTGGCTTATATTGGCCCCGACTTTTTTATCATATAGAATGTTTTAGAATGTGTCGTTGTTCGCTCTACATCGACGTGAGTTTTAGCTCAGTGATTTGGTTTACACGTTTCGTCTCCCTGTCAAAATCGCTGCTTTTCTACAGCTGAGCCTATCCTCGTCTTAACTCTGTCCTGAGCCTCCGGAATTTTACGGCCTATCAGGAGGTGCTAAGTTGCTCGCAAAAATAAAACCAGCGGCCAGCCGAAAGATATCGGTTGACCACTGAAATACAACGCTTTTAGCGGGGGTATGCTAATTAGGTATTTTATAATATTGTTACAATCTGATTATCCATTCCTGCCTTTTGAAGCAGGTTAAGCGCAGCATCATATCCTGCAGCCACTTTATCGGGATAATGAGCATCTGTGCTCAAAATAAGCTTTGCTCCATATTTCTTCAAAAGTGGCCACCATCTTTCCGAAGGGAAGAAACGGTTTCCTGTTTCGAATTTCTTTGTATTTATTTCGACAATTACGCCTTTCTCTACTGACTTGGCAATGACTTTTTCTACCAGATCGGCATACCAAGGTTGATTCTCTAATTCTCCCCATGCATGGCTTCCATTATCTCCTATCTTATCAAGATGCCCGATTATGTCGAAGCCTCCCGCTTCAAGCATCTCAAGCTCCATTGCATAATAGGTCTCCACTACATAACGAAGGTCTTCGTCGTACTCAAATATTAAGTATTTTAGGAATCTTTCTGCCGGACCATCTATGTCGACCGGTTGGCCTGCACGTGTACGAACAAAATGCACAGATCCGATCCTGTAATCCAATGGCATATTACGGAAATATTCTATATGGGGCCCAAAAGCCTCTGAGACAAAATCTATCTCCATTCCTGTCAATACTTGCATACTTCCCTTATAAGCTGTCTTGAGTCGAGAAGATTCTTCTAAATAAGCATCGACATCTTCCGCTTTCATATTAGCGCCAGATGAGCAACAAATCGGACTATGGGGTGATGTGCCCCATGTCTTGAATCCTCGTTTGAATGCAGCTCTGGCAATTTCAGCCATTGTTGCACGTCCGTCACAAAATTCCGTGTGGCTGTGTAGGTTTTCCATCTTGGATTTTTCGCTCACATTTTTTAGCCTTTTCGACTTTATTGTTTGTTTTCTGCTGAAATTATGGTGTTGCGCATCTTCTTGAGGCGCTCTTGTTGCCAATCTCTTTTTGTCTCGAGATCAAGAATTTGATTCTTGAGAGAAGGGGCATTACTATTATTTCTGGCTGCCTTATGATACTGCATACGGAGTTCTGTCAATTTTTTCTCAAGCTGGTTATGCTCTTCTAAAGCTTGGAGATATTGCTGCATATTACGCTTTGCATTTGAAGAAGAGAAGTCCGAAAGCCTTTTGGCTACTTTTCCTCCTGACATAGGAAATATAAAGTCAGCCGAGGTAGTAGCAAGAGTCATCTTATTGCGCTTGTCGATTTCTTTGAGTATGCGCGCATAGTCAGTATCCGGATTCTGAGTCAGACTGATATCATCAATCCTTGCCAGAGATATTATGTCGTCTTCATCTTCAAGAATATAATTCTTCCTGACATCATTTGTCTTGAAAATGTATATTGATACTTGTCCTTCAAGTTGATTTCTATTTGTGACCCACCATCCTATTCCATTGTCTTCGTCTATTGCCATCATATACTCATCATATGGAGAGTTAAATGGATATCCCAACCCAATAGGTTGACGATACTCTCCCGTTACTGGGTCTTTGGTGGCAATGAATAGATCATATCCCCCCATGCTTCCTTCTCCGTTTGATGAGAAGTAGAGTGTAAGGCCATCATTAAGCAAAAAGGGATTACGGGCGTTCCCTCCTTCATTCAGAATTTCTCCTAAATTCTCAGGTTGTTCCCATGTTCCATCCATGAGTCGTTCGCTCTGCACGATTACTTCTTGATGATTTTCATTATTTTCCGACCACATCATGACGTCTCCAGACTCTGATGTGTATACGAAATCAGATTGATTGTTTTTTATTTTGAGATTTGACGTGCCCTTATCCAAGAGTTTCCCTCCGGTAGCTGGCAACTTTATATATTTGAAGAAATCTTTTGTAGGGACATCAATTCGGTCTATTATCTCAATCTTTTGTACATTTTCAAGAGAGTTCTCGGCAATTTCAAGTTGCCGAAGATATTTTTCAAGGAGTTCCTCTCCGGGCTCGTTTGGAGTTTTCTGCAGGCTCTTTGCATACTTCTCATAGTTTTCAGAAGCAAGTTCAAAGTTATAATTCATGAATGCGTCGCGGCCCGCACGCAGAAAGTCACCCTTTGCAACAGGAATTCCTGCTGCAATAGCGATGTAGCCTAAGAATAATCTTCGTCTAATATAAAATGCTCTCTTTGTCATATCTTCTTATGGGAGTCGCCAATGTCTCCTTTATATATAACAATCAAACCACATATATGTATCAATAAAGGGAGGCAGACACGCATTAAGAGTGTCTGCCTCTCCACATAATTATCTACATCGAGGTTTTATTCTGCAGTCTGTTCGTTAAGGAGACGAATCATTTCAATTGCACTCTTCGGAATACGTGTGCCGGGTCCAAAGATGGCAGCTACGCCTGCATTGTAGAGGAAGTCGTAGTCCTGAGCTGGAATCACGCCGCCTGCTGTCACAAGGATATCCTCGCGTCCAAGTTTTTTGAGTTCCTCAATCACTTGTGGTACGAGAGTCTTGTGGCCCGCTGCCAATGAGCTTACTCCAAGGATATGCACATCGTTCTCCACTGCCTGGCGCGCTGCTTCGGCTGGAGTTTGGAAGAGAGGACCCATATCGACATCAAAACCACAGTCAGCATAGCCTGTTGCTACAACCTTTGCTCCACGATCGTGGCCATCCTGTCCCATCTTTGCTATCATGATTCGTGGCTGACGTCCTTCACGTTTTGCGAAATCAGCTACAGCCTTGCGGGCTTCCTCAAATTCAGGATCACCCTTTTCTTCGCTTGAATACACGCCTGAAATAGTTTTGATGATTGCTTTATAACGTCCTACTTCTGCTTCGCATGCATCGGAGATTTCTCCAAGTGAAGCACGAAGACCGGCTGCTTTCACTGCAAGTTCAAGGAGGTTGCCCTTGCTTGGATCCTTCACGGCCTCAGTGATGTCGGCAAGAGCTTTCTGTACTGCTTCCTCATCGCGGTTTTTACGAAGTTCTTCAAGGCGGCCACACTGCTCGTTACGAACCTCAGTGTTATCAATCTCAAGAATATCGATAGGATCCTCGTGGTCAAGTCGGTACTTATTGATACCAATGATTGCCTGCTTGCCAGAGTCGATGCGAGCCTGAGTGCGGGCTGCAGCTTCTTCAATTTTCATCTTTGGCAGACCGGTCTCAATAGCCTTAGCCATGCCTCCCAGTTTCTCGATTTCCTCGATATGAGCCCAAGCCTTTTCAGCAATCTCATTGGTAAGTGCTTCTACATAGTAGCTGCCACCCCATGGGTCGACTTGCTTAGTGACGTAAGTCTCTTCTTGAATATAAATCTGGGTGTTACGCGCGATGCGTGCTGAGAAGTCTGTAGGAAGCGCAATAGCCTCATCAAGAGCGTTAGTGTGCAGTGACTGTGTATGTCCGAGCACTGCTCCCATAGCCTCAACACAAGTACGTCCGACGTTGTTGAATGGATCCTGCTCTGTAAGCGACCAACCTGATGTCTGTGAGTGAGTACGTAGAGCAAGAGACTTGGGATTCTTCGGGTTGAACTGCTTTACGATACGAGCCCAGAGCATACGGGCAGCACGCATCTTAGCGATTTCCATAAAGTAGTTCATTGAAATGCCCCAGAAGAAGCTCAAGCGAGGTGCAAAAGAGTCGATGTCCATGCCTGCGTTTACACCGGCGCGAAGATATTCCAAACCATCTGCAAGAGTATATGCGAGCTCGATGTCAGCGGTCGCACCAGCTTCCTGCATGTGATAGCCGGAGATGGAGATGGAGTTGAACTTGGGCATATTCTTTGAAGTATATTCAAAGATATCGGCAATGATCTTCATAGAGAAAGCTGGTGGGTAAATATAAGTGTTACGCACCATGAATTCCTTGAGGATATCATTCTGGATAGTACCTGCCATTT
>CAYSMP010000220.1:0-5694 GCA_964432215.1 uncultured Sangeribacter sp. | reverse complement strand
AGTTCCTCCATTTCAGAAGTAAGGTTTCGGATCATTTCCTTTGCCAAGTTTGCCACATGATTAGCAGAAGTTGAGGTGAGTCCTTTTCCTTCGGTCGAGAAGAAAATCATATCTTTTTCCATATCTTTGAATGTTTTTACAAAAGTAATAAAAATTTGGAATAATTTCAAAAATTCTTGAAATTAACATGGAAGGTACTATACATATTTGATTTCCTATCTGAGATTCGGACATGGCTAAGGAATTTTCTTGTTATCGTTAAAAGAATATATCTAAGTAGCTCGCAAAAATTAATGATATGATAACTGCGAGATAATCTTGAGTCAGCTTGGCTGCGGAGCGAAGGAGCTTAGCGAGCTAAGCGACTGAACGACAATGCCGAGATGGCCAAGATTAGCCGCAGTTATCATATCAAGACTCTTGCAGATGCTCTGTTAATATATGTCGTTTAATTTTTGTGAGCTACTTATGATTTAGAGTTGAGGAGATGACCAAACTAAAAAACTTCTTTATCATCCATTACAAAGGACCTCGAAAATGACGTTGGCGATCTACAAAAGAACATTTTTCGATACGAAACATCTTTTTGCAACTGAAAGATAGAGCATATTCCAAATTTTTATAGTATCTTTGTAAAAAACGGTATATTCAAGCTTATGTACATAATATTAAATATATGATACTTAATTAGATAATATATGGAAGAAAACAAAATAAATGAACACAATAAGCAGGAGTATCCGCCGATGCATACGGCGGAGCATCTCCTCAACGGAGAGATTGCGCGACGCTACGGTTGCGGTCGTGCCTTCAGTGCCCATATAGAATGTAAAAAGTCGAAACTTGACTATCATATGGAGCGACCTTTAACCCCGGAAGAATTGAAAGACCTTGAAAATTATATCAACAGCATAGTAGCTGAAGACGTAGCTGTGACAGAGGAATTCATCACACAGAAGGAAGCAATGGACCGATTCGATATGAGCCGGCTTCCCGAGGATGCCTCCGATACCGTCAGAGTGGTGCGCATCAGTAGCTATGAAGAATGCCTCTGTGCAGGAACCCACGTCGATCACACTGCCGAAATAGGGACTTTCCGCATCTCCAGCAGTCGATACCAAGATGGAGTGCAACGCATAGTGTTCAAACTCGACAAATAATGTCAACGCTAATCAGGCTAAATACGAGAGAGGTGTTTGCCACTTGCGAACATAGGGAAGGCGGCGAGAGCTCATACTATGTCGAAGAGAATGCTTTGGTATATGTGGGATTAGGTAGGCTCGAAGTGATGATCGATGGTGAAACCATGGCAAGTTTCAACCAAGGAGAATGCCTATTTGTCCGCAAAGACCATCGCATGACACTCGTAAACCCAGCAACTGACGACATCGACCACCATCTGACAGTGTTTCTTTTCTTTCCAAGACAATATCTTTTCGACTATTACAAAACACTTCATAAATTGGATTTGCCGGAAGACATCGAGAGAAGCAAGAAAAGTTATCTTCGCATCCCTCGCTCTTCTCTTTTGACGAGTCTTTTTAATTCATTCAAGCCATACTGGGAGAATGGGGAGTCTCCGGAAAAACATTGGCTCAGAATCAAGGTGCTTGAGGCTATCCGCCTACTGCTTCTTCTCGACAAGTCGATGTATGCTTCACTTTTCGACTTTACAAGCCAATGGCGTATTGACATTCTTGACTTCTTGGAGAAGAACTACAAATATGATCTTTCTGTGGAAGAACTTGCTAACTATACAGGACGGAGCATATCCACCTTCAAACGTGATTTCAAAAAAATAAGCGATCTCTCCCCCCGCAATTGGATAATCCAAAGGAGACTTCGGGAAGCACATCATCTCCTTACGGTCACTGATTGGTCAGTTTATAAGATTATGGACAATGTAGGGTTCAAAAATTTCTCTCACTTTTCCAAACGCTACCACGAATATTTCAGGGAAACACCTTCCGAGACTCGGCAGAAAGCGTAGAGCGTGGTGCCGCATACTTAATATGAAAAGTAAATTTGAAATTGGACCGTAGAGAACAATAATTTGAACCATAGAGAACAATCTTATTTTGCACCCAATATGTTTTACTTATAGAAAAACGAAAAAACAAAATAATATCAAAATACTATGGAAAAGTTTATTGGATCACATTTTATTTACACCTATGCTAATGGCTGGGACTACGAACTTTATGTAAAAAACGAAAACACAGTCGACTATCGAATCCACAGCGGAATGGTAGGTGGTCGTTGGGTACGCGACCAGAAGGCAGACATCGTAAAACTTACTGATGGCGTTTATAAAATTTCTTGGACTGAACCGACAGGCACAGACGTCAGCCTTAACTTCATGCCGGCTGAAAACAAACTTCATGGAGTGATCTTTTTCCCGAAATGGGTTCATGAACACCCTGAAATCACAGTACGTTATCAGAACGATTTCATTCCACTAATGGAAGAGAGCCGTGAAAAATATGAGACATATCCCAAATATGTTGTTCCTGAGTTCGGCGAAATCTTCTTTGCTAAAAATGAAGGTATCAACAACGAGAAAGTCATCTCCCAAGCTCCATACGAAGGTATGATTGAAGACATAGTAAGCGGCAAATTGGACTTCACAAAGTAAGCACCAATAACATATGTGACTCATTCTGTAGGAGAGGGTTCGAAATCACCGAAACCCTCCCCTAATTATTGTATATCATATCACTATTGTCATTAAAATCTGTTAATCAAATTCTTAGTCCAGTATTGGATGGGAATTTTTCTTTTACTCTTGTTTGATAATGGGATTCTACATATCCATGATTTGCTCCTTTAAAGCAAGGAGCTTGCAAGGACATAGATATATGCGCTTCCAACAGGAAAGTTATTGTGGATTTAAAAAACGAGCAGTGAGACTGTCAGGGTTGGCGGCAACTTCATTTGGGGTGCCCTTTGCCACTATCCTACCGCCGGATTCCCCTCCTCCGGGTCCCATATCGATGATGTAGTCTGCGTTGCGAATGAGGTCAAGGTCGTGCTCAATTACTATTACGGTAGCACCTAAATCAATAAGACGTTGGAAAACTTCTAACAGTTTGAGAACATCCAATGGGTGAAGACCGATGGTAGGCTCATCAAACACAAAGAGTGTGTCGCCTTGTTCGTGTCCCATCTCTGCAGCAAGCTTTAGACGTTGTGCCTCTCCGCCAGACAAAGACGGTGTAGCTTCTCCCAGTGTAAGATAGCCCAAGCCAAGATTATTGAGGGTAGCAAGTCGAGATGCAACATTTTTATGAACGGAACACTCCTCCATAGCCTCATCCACGTCTGTAGCCATCAATTCAGGGAGAGAGACCGGGGCAGCCCCAGTTGTCGGAATCTTTATTCCCCAAGCAGCCTTTCTATATCGAGAGCCCTTACATTCGGGACATGGAATGTCAACATCCGGCAAAAACTGAACATCCAGGTTGACAGTCCCTGTACCATCACACATTGGGCAGCGTAAACTGCCAGTATTATACGAGAAGTCACCAGCTTTATATCCCGCTTCTTTCGCCTGAGGAGACCGAGCATATATTTTACGCAGTTCATCGTGAATATTAGCATAAGTTGCTACTGTAGAGCGCACGTTGGCTCCTATAGGCGTAGAATCTATGAGTTTTACATGTTTAAAATTTGATGCGTCAATTTCCAATACATGCTCTGGAAATTGCTGACTGTTTAGCTTAGCTTGTAGACCCGGAACGAGACTCTCCAGAACCATTGTAGTCTTTCCAGATCCTGAAACTCCCGTGACAACCGTCAGTCTACCTTTTGGTATCTTCACAACCAAGGGCTTGACAGTATGGATTTGGGCAGTGGTCATCTCTATATATCCTTCATCAAACATTTTTTCTTCAGGAATTACCGGACGAATTCGCTTGTCCATCTTTCCTGACAAGAATGGCCCTATCTTTGAATCCGGATTCTCTTCTATTTCTTTAATTGTACCCTCTGCTATAATCTTGCCACCATTTTTCCCTGCGCCTGGCCCAAGCTCTATAATACAGTCAGCATCCTTGAGAATCTGAGTGTCATGATCTACGAGAACAATAGAGTTGCCATCATTGATCAAATCATGCATCACGCCCTTAAGACCTTCAACATTTGCCGGATGAAGACCTATTGATGGTTCGTCAAGAACATATAGTATGCCTGTTGTACGATTCCTTACAACTCTTGCAAGCTGCATACGCTGTCTTTCCCCGGTAGAAAGAGTTGAAGAAGCACGGTCAAGACTTAGATAACCGAGTCCAAGATCGACAAGACGACGTGCAGTCAATAAAAAAGCCTCCCCTATATTGATAGCCATCTGACGCATTTCTTCCGGCAAAGTATCGGGCACATGTTTCACCCATTCAATAGCATCAGAGAGAGTCATTGCTGTGACTTCTGCAAGATTGATACCATCAATGCGTGGAGAACGAGCAGCTTCAGAAAGACGTGTTCCATTGCAATAATGACAAACGTCTGTTTTAAGAAATTTTTCAACACGCTTCATTCCTTTCTCGTCGGTCACTTTTGCAAGTGCATTTTCAACCGTATATACAGCGTTGTAGTAAGTGAAATCGAGTTCACCGGCAGTGTCACTTTTCTTTGCTTTATATAAAATCGTTTTCTTGACAGCCGGTCCATTGAATACGATTTCCCTCTCCTTATCCGTCAATTGATTGAAAGGCACATCTGTTCTAACTCCCATAGCACGGCATACATCAGTCATCAACGACCACATGAGACTGTTCCAAGGCGCAACAGCACCTTCATCTATTGTCTTCGTTTCATCCGGTACCAGAGTAGACCGGTCTACAGTCATTACAACCCCGGTACCTCCACATTTCTCGCATGCGCCAGTGCTATTGAATGCAAGATCTTCCGCACCAGGCCCATAGAAATGAGTGCCACAGTTTTCACATATCAATTCTTTCTCAGCGGCCACATCAAGAGATGGTACGTGATAATGTCCACACTTAGGACACTTATGGCTTGCCAAACGTGAAAACATCAACCTTAGACTATTGAGTAGCTCTGTTCCTGTGCCGAAAGTGCTTCTTACGCCCGGCACTCCTGGGCGTTGGTGCAAGGCAACCGCTGCAGGAACATAACGGATTTCTTCTACGTCAGCCCTCGTAGATTGTGATATTCGACGTCGAGTATAGGTAGAGAGCGCTTCCAGATATCGGCGAGAACCCTCAGCATAGAGCACACCAAGAGCTAATGACGATTTCCCTGACCCTGATACACCAGCAATGCCTACAATTTTTCCAAGTGGAATATCGACATTGACATTCCTCAGATTATGGACCTTAGCTCCTCGTATTTCTATAGATTCATGTTTCATATTCTTATGCTTCTTTACACTGCAAAATTACAATTTTTTTGTATATTTTGAAGGGATTTTGCTCAGTTATATTTCTCTCCTCCATAAGTTTTTTGGAGCCTTTTACCCTCCCGTCATTATTTTATAAAACGTAACTATTTATTTAATCAGGAGAGCGCTCATAGAAATACAATAACAATTGGAACCGGGAAGGTGGAGAAGTAAAATAAAAAAGGATGAAGCCACTTGAAGACTGCATCCTTTTCAATTATCTTGATTTATACTATCTTTACTTCACCTCTTCAAATGTAAAGCAAACTTTTATTCAATGATTTACATCTTTA
>CAYSMP010000219.1:0-5764 GCA_964432215.1 uncultured Sangeribacter sp. | reverse complement strand
ACTGCACAAAACTTGATATATACCACGGCGCAAAAAACAATAATCCTACCATCGCCCGCTTCTATCTCGACCAGATTGATGACACACCGGAGGCTGAGATAACTTGCCCCACTACGGGAAATTGGAGTAAATATGTAGTGACTACAGTCGACATTGATCCTGCCGTATGGAATGGCACACATAAGATTTATGTAAAATTCGAAGGTGGGAAAAACGGCGACAAGTATTGTGCCAACATGGATTGGTTTCGTGCTTATGACCCCAATGTGTCGAATCCTCTTGAAGAGCAGGGTCCCGTATATCTATACAAGGCTTGTGAAGTGACTGGCTCACTGTCTGATGCCAACTATAAGCGTGCTCTCGAGATAGCAGCCAAAGCTGATGTTGTGGTTTTTGCCGGTGGCACTAATCTTGAGGTTTCTGATGAAAGCCACGACCGCACCAGCCTCAATCTGCCGGGGCAACAGCAGAAACTCCTGGAGGGTATCTATTCCGTCAATCCCAACGTAGTGCTTCTCCTCCAGACCTGCTCTTCTGTGACTATCCCATGGGCTCAGAAAAATGTGCCTGCAATCGTCGAGGCATGGTATGGCGGTCAGGCGCAGGGCAATGCAATTGCCGATGTGCTTTACGGCGACTATAATCCTTCCGGCAAGCTTACCTCCACTTGGTATAATTCAGTTTCCGATCTCCCATCATCGATGTTGCAATACAATATCAGGAAGGCTGGCTATACTTACATGTACCATAAGAAAACCCCTCTTTATCCCTTCGGATTCGGACTTAGCTATACCACTTATGAGTATAGCGACTTTACCCTTTCCTCTGACAAACTCGGTAAGGACGAGACTCTTGAAGCCACTGTCACAGTTAAAAACACCGGCGACCGTCAGGGAGCAGAAATAGTTCAACTATATGCCCATTGTAATTCAGAAATCGAACGTCCAAAACTGCAGCTCGTAGGTTTTGCAAGAGTAGAACTTGAGCCTGGAGAGTCCAAGACCGTGACCATGCCCCTCAAGCATGAGCAACTATCTTACTTCAACCCCGACACTCAGACATTCGATGTCGAGGAAGGTTCTGTCGACCTTTACGCAGCCGCATCATCCGCCGACCTCCGTCTGCATCAGACCATCAACACCGAAGCCGCCACAGTGAAACTGACCTACAAATCCGACCCTACCGGAGTAGACAAGATCTTCGCCGGCACCCCGATGGACTCCAACAAACTCTACAACCTCCAAGGCATCCCCGTAGCCGACGCCGCCGATTTCGACCTCCTCCCCCCCGGCATCTACATCCAAAACACCAAAAAACTCATCAAAAAATAACTATGGAGCGCCGGCTGGGAAGCCGGCGCTCCCACCACCCCACAGCTCCCAGCGTGAGCCCCAAAAATTGAAGGTTAGTGTCTGACGTCTAAAGTGCCCTGCTCCACAAAAAATAGACAGGAGTACAGGAGGCACAGGAATTCTCCAAACCTTAAAGTAAAACACAGCCAAACCTTAAAGTTTATTTTGAGTTTACATTATAATTTATTATCTTTGCGGTAGAAAAAACCACAAAGAACTATGTTGGAGGATGTGCCTGCCTGGTCTCCATCATTAAGATCAAAAACTGCCCTGCGAACCTCATCAAAAAGAAATTTTGTAGATCCCTCCATTGCGGCATCTCTACAATGGTATTGACAGCAGGGGAATTTGCGTATCGAAGGAAGGATGGCGTATGGGTAGTGCCATTAGGGTGCCTGAAAGATTAAAGGAAAGTACTCCTGTCGCTACTGTTCTTCTGTCTCGATAAAACTGGTTCTTCTCAAATTTAGTTGACAGTTCAAATAAGCTAATTCTTAAGTGCATGGCCATAGCTAGAGGGTGTCAACGCCAAGAGCGGAGGTTAGGCACGGAACTAATTTTAGCGCGGAACTAGCAGATTTTCACAGAAATATAAGTTGTAAGAGATAAGTTGCTCTGTATTTTCCTGATTTTGGTTGACTGTCTTTATACGTAAACCCTATGTAAAGTTGACTCGATTAACATTATCCCTAATTGGGGTTGACTATCAGTTGTTATACCTGGGAGGGGTTGACTGGAGGCCGTAGGCCGGAATGAAACCCCTCCCAGGGTGCAAAGGTAAACATTTTTTCGGGATTTCCATCAAGCCCGGTCTCTTTTTATCGCCTCCTCACGGTAACTTTTCCACCATTTCTTGATTTCTCCGTTACATTTGGCTGCCTGCTCGGGAGTCATCATGTCAAGGCTCATGTGAGGCCTCCGTGTATTGTAGAACTCCACAGCCTTGCTTATGGCGTCCCTGACCTCCTGAAGGGATGTGAAACGGATGTCCTTGAGGAGCTCGTTCTTTACAGTGTTGTTTATCCTTTCAGCCAACGCATTCTCCTTGGGATCGCCATTCTCTGTCATACTTATCCTTATGTTGGGTTGGCGGAGGATGTCCAGATACTCCTTTGAGGCGTACTGCACACCCCTGTCGCTGTGGTGTATCAGTTTCTCCACTGTTTCACTGTCCAATCCTTCGAGTCGCCCGAGGGCCATCCTGAGGGCCTCCGCTGGATACTGCGTCTCCAGTGTCGCCCCCACCGCCCAGCCTATTATCTCATGGCTGTAGGCATCCATAATCATGGACAGATAGCAGAACACGTATTCATTGTCGTTGAGCCAGACCGGGATATAGGTTATGTCCGACACCCACAGCTGGTTTATCGATGTGGGGATGAAGTCAAAGACGAGGTTGGGGAAGACCGGGAGCCCATGGCTGGAGTCTGTTGTCCTGGGCTTGCGTGTCTTGTTGCGTACCTTCAGCCCATACCTGTGGATGATATCCTCAAACCAGTCCCTGCCAACCGTCTCCCTTTCAGGGAATTCCCGCTTGTACATGAACCATAGCTTCATCCCTCCGATACCGTGGTCAAGCTCCCTTATCTTTCGGATGTATTCGAGCGCGAAAGCCTCCATGGAGGCCTTCCGGGCGGCGCTGCATCCCTTCTGCTTGTGGTATGCCTGCTTGCTGACACCAAGCAACCTGCACAAGGCCTCGATGGGATATTCCTTCGGGGACTGTGCATGCAGGTTCTCTATTGCCTGGTGCCAGCTTTTTTTCTGATCTGGACATTGAATTTTTTTTCAGCGACATTGATGATCTCATTGTATAGATCCGCCTTGAGCTTGGTCTCCTTAAGAGTCTTCCTGGTCGCCTGAAGTTCTCTTTCAAGCTCAAGAATCCTCTTTTTCAGTGGATCGATGTCTTCCGTGCATGGCGTCTTCTGTGGCTGAACCTCGCTTTCTTCTTCACTGGATACCGATAGGACTTCAGCGTTTATTTCAGGTGCTGTCATGCCGATGACACGTCTGGGCTTTTCGATGTAAGTTGTTTTGTTTTCTTTTTTCATTGATGTTTCCCTGCCTTTATATTGCAGTTCATATTCATCCAGCCATCTATAGATACTGGAATTGTGAACTGGAAGGATTTTACTGATTTCAAATCCGTTTAATCCTTCTTCATAATAAAGACGTACTACTTCATCGAAATATTGCGCCTTCTTTCCTTGGGGCGTTCTCCTAAATCCGATTGCTTTACTCATAAACTTAAATTTTATGAGTCAACTTTTTTTAGGGAAATACACTCCTTCCGAATATCTTAATTCTGTGAAAATCTGCTCTTTCTGCGCTGAACTTTAAGATCTGCGCCTAATTTTACACCTTTGTGCCGGCATAAGGTAACATCGCTCAAGTGGGTTGCCATGGTTAGAGGGTGTCGGCGCGAAGGGCAGAGGTTAGGCACCGAACTAATTTTAGCGCGGAACTGGCAGATTTTCACAGAAGTGAGTCTTCAGTCTTTAGTCTTTAGTCTTCAGAGGCTACGCAGTGGTCTGGGGAAGCGCGGATCTTACAGCACAGAAATATCAGAAGCATCTCAGAAGGCTATTCTCGGCTTCAAATACTGCGTAGCCATGGAATGGAGGCGCCCTCGCCTCCGCCGAGCCAGCATGCGGATTAACAGGAATTAAACGACAGTTATGATCGGTTTGCCAAAGAAAGTAGATAGCATGCTAATAGTTGCCAATGTGAAATTGTGTTGACCACTAAGCCATTTTGTCACTTCACTTGGTCTTTTTCCCAAAGCATCTGCAAACTGTTTTTTAGACAGTCCTCGTTCATGCATAAGCGAATCTATACGATCAGAAATCTCGATTGAATAATCAATCTTCAACTGAACCGCCTTTGGAATTGGTCCTAAGATTTCTTTTAGAGTCATAGATGTCCTTTTCATAGATCGAATATATTATCAGTTTCTATTGTTGATTCAGTAATAGTGACAGACCCATTGTCAACGCCTTCCTCAAGAAGTCTTTGGAATTTTTGTAATGTTAAAACATAACCTCTTAATTCAGGATCTTCCTCGTATGTCCTGGATTTCTTTACTCCTCCATTACCAAGAATCAGAATTTTATCAGACAATCTCAGACAGTAAAGACGAAGTTTAGATCTTGTTGTAGGAAGCGCCACCACCGCATCGGAAGCTTTTCCTTCCGGACGAAAAAACCTTTCTTTAGCACCAATATCCATTATACGGTTTACGAAAGCTGCAATGTCAGCGTAGTCTGTATTATATTCTGCGCTGTCAATAAAGCGTCTAACAAACTTTTCGAACTCCGACTCGGAATCTCTAAGAAACTGTAGTGAATATAGAGTACAATTGTCTCCTTTATCAATCAAAAAAAGTTCTACCTCGCTCATATATTTTCTTTTTATAACAATGAAATTTGGATATTTGTTTTACTTAAAGGTGTAAAAAAAGATCATTTCCATACACTCGAAAAAGTTAGTGTCTGACGTCTAAAGTGCCCCGCCCCACGAAAAGTAGACAGGAGGACAGGAGGCACAGGAATTCTCCAAACCTTAAAGCAAAACACAGCCAAACCTTAAAGCAAAACACAGCCAAACCTTAAAGCAAAACACAGCCAAACCTTAAAGTTTATTTTGAGTTTACATTATAATTTATTATCTTTGCGGTAGAAAAAACCACAAAGAACTATGTTGGAGGATGTGCCTGCCTGGTCTCCATCATTAAGATCAAAAACTGCCCTGCGAACCTCATCAAAAAGAAATTTTGTAGATCCCTCCATTGCGGCATCTCTACAATGGTATTGACAGCAGGGGAATTTGCGTATCGAAGGAAGGATGGCGTATGGGTAGTGCCATTAGGGTGCCTGAAAGATTAAAGGAAAGTACTCCTGTCGCTACTGTTCTTCTGTCTCGATAAAACTGGTTATTCTCAAATTTACAGTACTACGCAATGTGTTGGGAATGTCTTCTGAGATGCTTCTGCAGGTTCTGTGCTGGAAGATCCGCGCTTCCCCAGACCACTGCGTAGCCTCTGAAGACTAAAGACTAAAGACTGAAGACTCACTTCTGTGAAAATCTGCTCTTTCTGCGCTGAACTTTAAGATCTGCGCCTAATTTTACACCTTTGTGACGGCATAAGGTAACTGGAGGCGCCCTTCCCCATAAAACTCTCCTGTCGGGATAATTGAGGAATATGAGAAATGTGAAAAATGTAGAAAAGATTTGGCAGGATGGGAATTTTTATTTAACTTTGTAAATACAGACTTCTTAGCGGAAGCCTCTGTCTGGGGTCAAAGCGGGTGGGCCTGTGTGGCGATGCACTCCTTGTGCATTACTAAATACATATTATAAAAGCGTTTACTTGACGCTCTTTCTTGACACTACGAAACCTGGAAAATTTC
>CAYSMP010000218.1:0-5826 GCA_964432215.1 uncultured Sangeribacter sp. | reverse complement strand
AAAATAGGTATCTCTTGCCAAGAGATACGGATTTTTGTAAAACATTACATCCTCGGTAATCCTGTCTATAGCTGAGGCCCTGCAAGACAAGAATATTAAGTTATTATCTTAAGTAGCTCACAAAAATTAAACGACATATATTAACCAAGCATCTGCAAGAGTCTTGATATGATAACTGCGGCTAATCTTGGCCATCTTGGCATTGTCGTTCAGTCGCTTAGCTCGCTAAGCTCCTTCGCTCCGCAGCCAAGCTGACTCAAGATTATCTCGCAGTTATCATATCATTAATTTTTGCGAGCTACTTATTACAATAATTTCAAAATCATATTATTGGCTTTATCGACTAAACTTGTATCAAGGGTAGAAAGATATATTAATGTGGTGGATTCTTTTTCATGTCCCAGCCCCTCACTGATGACACTTAGGGGTACTCCCCTCGCCTTAGCTATCGAGGCCCAAGAGTGGCGGGCAACATACATACTTAAAGGAATGCTTACGCCTACCATCTCCGCTATCTTCTTAAGCCTGCAATTAATTCTCTCCCCAACATTCTTGAAGACATAACGTTCCTTTGTACCCGGTTTGCGAATGATCGGGAGAAGGTATTCGCTTTTATTCTCCGGATAATGGTCTAATATCTTCTGCATGTCTGCCGTCCAGGCAATGGTCAACTGCTGTCGGGTCTTTCGCCGTCGATAGATGATCTGTCCGTTACTGAGGTCGGTTTTCTTTAGGTATGCCATGTCGATGAAACTCATTCCTCTTAGCATAAAACTGAGGATAAACATGTCGCGAGCATATGCCAATTCAGGTGTAAGCGAGAGATCTAGATTCTTAATCTTCTTAATAGCTTTCAGAGGCAGTGCCCTCTTCACTGTTTTGTCGACGCCTGTATAGACATGACGAAAAGGATAACGGTTTTCAGTAAGGCCTTCTTCAACCGCTCTATTATAAACTGCTCTCAGTATCCTTATATAAAAGGATATGGTATTTTGTGTTATTCCCTGCTGGTGCAACCAGCATTGGTAGCCTTCCATCACTTTAGAACTGAGACTATCGAGAAGAATGTCATTATCTTGACGGTATTTCTTGAAGCTTCGCATCGTGCTGGCATAAGTCTGAGCAGTACGCACCTTACCGTTTTGACTGAGACGTGCGATTGCTTTCTCCATTTCGTTGAACAATGAAATCTCTGAAACTTTTCGGTTAAATTCTGCTATAATATCTTCGGATGTGAATGATGAACTACACCGTTCAAACCATCGAAAAACTCGCTCAAACTTTTCAAGGTCGCTTTTAATAAGATACTTAATAGAAGAAAGATAGTTACGGCGATCACTTTTATAATCAATTCTTATCTCTGCTTTTTCCTCATCCCATTCCGTAGAATACACCCGATAGTCTGTCATTATCTGCCGAGATTTCCTATCATGTATAATCTGATAATAGATCTTTCCTTCTCGCTCTGCCAGTATGGAAGGCCTGAACTTAACTTTTACACTTGCCATTGCTTATTGTTATTAATGCATAATTCTTGAATTTTCGGTTTGCAAAGATAATTCGGAGCTTGACTTTTCGGGCCTTATCATGCTAAATTCATACTGGCTGAGGAGTAGTGAGAGCGGGGGGCGATGTGGGTAATAAGGACAGAATGAGATATTTGGCACGAAATTTGTGCAATTCAAGAAAAAACACTAATTTTGCAGAATCAAAAACCGAAACATATGGGATTTTTCAAAAAACTATTTTCGAAGGAGAAAAAGGAAAAACTCGATTCCGGCCTCGAAAAAACTAAAAAAGGAGTATGGGACAAGATTACCCGAGCTGTTGCAGGTAAGTCGAAGGTTGACGATGAAGTCCTCGATAATCTGGAGGAAGTCTTCATCACGTCTGATATGGGTGTAGACACATCTCTTAAAATTATCGAGCGCCTTGAGGAGCGTGTGGCCCGCGATAAATATGTAGGCACTTCCGAGCTCAACGAAATACTCTGCGATGAAATATCCCAGTTGCTCTCCCGCCCTGACAAGGATCCAGAACTTGGTGATTTTGAAGTTCCCGCAGGTAAAAAGCCATACGTAATCATGGTTGTAGGAGTCAATGGAGTGGGTAAAACAACAACAATAGGGAAACTCGCTCACCAATATAAGCAAGCCGGCAACAAAGTTATACTCGGAGCCGCCGATACTTTCCGAGCTGCCGCTATCGAGCAGCTCGACATATGGGGAGAGCGTGCCGGGGTGCCAGTAATCAAGCAAAAGATGGGCAGCGATCCGGCTGCCGTAGCATTCGATACTCTCAGTAGTGCCAAGGCTCAGGGAGCCGATGTCGTAATTATAGACACAGCCGGTCGGCTACATAATAAGATCGGTTTGATGAACGAGATGACAAAGGTGAAAAACGTGATGAAAAAGGTCGTTCCCGATGCTCCTCATGAAGTGCTTCTTGTCCTTGACGGCAGCACAGGCCAGAACGCTTTCGAACAGGCTAAACAGTTTATAGCCGCCACTGAGGTCAATGCCCTTGCAATTACAAAACTCGATGGTACAGCTAAGGGTGGAGTTGTAATAGGCATAAGCGACCAATTCAAGGTTCCCGTAAAATACATAGGTGTAGGGGAACAGATGGACGACCTACAGATATTCGACAGCGAAGAGTTTGTAAAATCACTCTTCGGGAATGCAGCTAAATGATAACTATTTCACTTAGATGAAAAAAGGACTTATCGACGTCATATCTCTCGGTTGCAGCAAAAACCTCATCGACAGTGAGCGCCTTTTACGTCGCTTATCAGCAAAAGGCTATGAAGTGCGTCACGATGCGGAGAATCCAAACGGGGAATGGGTGATGGTCAATACCTGCGGCTTCATCCAGGATGCCAAAGAGGAGTCTATCGATCTCATACTCCAGCTTGGGATGCTCAAGAAATCCCGGAAAATAGGACACATTGCTGTAATGGGATGTCTGTCGCAAAGATACATGGACGACCTGAAGACTGAGATTCCTGAGGTCGACATATGGTATGGCAAGTTTGACTGGAAGAATTTCATCGATCAACTGCCAAACCGTAAAGACGAAGCAGTGGAGCAACCTAAAGAATGGGAACGAACATTAACCACACCTCCTCACAGCACATATTTGAAAATATCTGAAGGTTGCAACCGCTTTTGTGCCTTCTGCGCCATCCCCATTATAACCGGCCGCCATACGTCGCGGCCAATAGAGGAGATTCTCGACGAGACACGCGAACTCGTGGAAAAAGGAGTGCGCGATTTCAACGTCATTGCTCAGGACCTAAGCAGCTATGGAACCGATATATACGGACACCATGCTCTTCCGGAACTGATCGACAGTATGGCCAAGATTCCCGGAGTGGAGTGGATTCGATTGCATTACGCTTATCCCTCAGACTTCCCAATGGAACTTCTTGACGTGATGGCTCGACACGACAATGTATGCAAATACATCGACATTGCCCTGCAGCATGTCTCAGACAAAGTGCTTACAAATATGCGCAGGCACATCAATGCCGAGCAGACACGCGAACTAATTGCGGAGATGCGTCGCCGCGTGCCAGGATTAAAAATCCGCACTACTCTTATGGTTGGGTTTCCAGGCGAGGGAGACAACGAGTTTGAAGAATTACTTGACTTCGTGCGTGAGCAACGCTTCGAACGTATGGGAGCATTCGCCTACAGCGAAGAAGATGACACTTGGGCTGCCAAGAATCTATCTGATGACATCCCACAAGAGACCAAACAAGAACGTCTTGACCGCTTGATGGAAATCCAACAGGATATAGCACTTCAGCGAAATATTGAGATGGTCGGTCAGGAAGTCAAAGTACTCGTAGACCGCATAGAAGGCGACACACGCATAGGGCGAACCCAATGGGATTCCCCGGAGGTGGATCCGGAGATATATGTAAAAGGTTCAGAGGCTGAACCCGGAGAATTTATCAATGTAAAAATAACAGGGGCTGAACCCTTCGAATTATTCGGTGAACTGGTTTAAATACAGACTTCCTAATACTGACACAAATTCGGATATAAATACCAATCCAGTGGTCAGCGGAGCTTCCAATATCCTAATACAGGGTCTTGGCGATGGCTTCGCTATCGCTCCGTTTTTAGAGCCTATACAAAGTCTGATTACAATCCCAAATGATTTTGAACCGTCTCCTACCGATATAGTCGCCTCCCCTTGCGTGCTCCCCTCGTCTACTCCAAAAAATGATTATTTTAGAGAAATAGAGGCAATCCAGACAGATCTGAATGGGCACCGGGGAAAAACTGTAGCCGCAAGAATAATAACTAAAGATGTAAAAATAGACCTGAACAAAACTTTCAGTACGCTTTGCAAAGCATATCCTGATGCTTTTGTATTTGCCTTTTCAACATCTAAGACCGGAACATGGATAGGAGCCTCTCCGGAACTGCTTTTATGCATTGACGGCAACCGGGTATCGACAATGGCTCTTGCGGGTACACGCCCGGCCAATCACCCCGAATCTAATCTCGAGTGGGATAAAAAAAATCTTGACGAGCAGAAGATGGTAGAAGAATTTATCCATGACTGTCTCGCAATGGAATGCCGAGATGTCGTTTCAGCTGAGAAATTCACAAAAAATGCCGGAACCATTGAGCATATCTGCACTCCAATCTCGGCAATCATGCCTGACATTGATAGATTTTCCATAACGAAACTTCTCGACCGACTCTCTCCGACCCCTGCTCTCTGCGGAAGCGACCGCAACCGTTCGCTTGGTATCATAAGAAAATATGAACTTTCCGAAAGGGAAATGTATGGAGGATTCTGCGGACCTGCATTCATTGACGGAATATCAACATTCTATGTCATACTCCGCACGGCAAAGTGTTCCCCATCGGGAATCAGTGTCTATGCCGGTGGAGGCATCACCTCCCTTTCCAATCCGGAAGAGGAATGGGAGGAAACAGAAATGAAATCAAAAACCATAATAAATAAACTAAAAACTTCAGAAAAATGAAACTGAGAAATCTTCTTGCGATCATGGCTTCGGCTTCTGTATGCATGGGCATGCACGCCGAACACCTGAAGAGCCTCGATCCGAAAGGTATCGACCCCAACACACCGGCTTCGGCTGACTTCTACCGACACGTCAATAAAGGATGGATGGATTCGCATCCCCTGACTCCTGAATACTCCCGCTATGGAGCTTTCAATATCCTCAACGACTCCAGCAACAATCGCGTGCGCCGCATAGTAACCGGGCTTGCCGCTACAAATCCTAAACCCGGCACCAATGCATACAAAGTGGCAACACTCTACGAGCAGGGTATGGACTCGGTGCGACGCAATAAGCTTGGAGCCGACCCCATAAAAGCAGAACTCGCCAAAATCGAGGGGACGGCTAATGACGCGATGACAGACCTTCACCTCTGGATGCATAAGAACTATACCAGTCCCCTATTCTCGGGTGGCCCACAAGAAGACCTGGCCAATTCCCAGGTGTATGCCATGTATCTCGGCAGCAATCACCTCGGGCTTGGCGACCGTGATTATTATCTGCTCAATGATAAACGGAATAAGGATGTTCGCGAAGCTTATCAGAAACTGATAGAGAGATATATGATTCTTGCCGGATACTCCAAAAAGGATGCCAAACGTATAGTGAAGAGTGTCATGAAGATTGAGACGGCTCTTGCCGACTCCGCTCTCACCCGCGAGGAAAGCCGCAATATTCCCGCTCTCTACAATCCATTCAGCTATGCAGATGTGAAGGCGAAATGGAGCAATCTGCCTCTTGACCGCTTCTTCGTAGAGACTATGGATATCGAGGCTCCT
>CAYSMP010000217.1:0-5871 GCA_964432215.1 uncultured Sangeribacter sp. | reverse complement strand
TGAGACGCTTGCAATGCACAATCTCATCCTCCCCTTTGAGGACTTTCAGAGCCTCTACACGCTGATGTCCGGAGATGATGTCGTTGTTCTCATCAATCACAATGATGCCAAAGTCTCCGAGCATATCAAGACTTTCCTGAAGCTCTTTCTTCTTCTTTGCCGAAATGGTACGAGGGTTCTCCATGATGACCTTCAACTCCGAGATGGGGAGGTCGCAAACCTCTATACGGCGTTCAGGCTGTTCGGGTACTTCTGACACCGGGTTTAGGTTGTCTGTGCTCATCTTATCTTCTTTATTAAATTTTCAACTTCGAGAACAAAATCCTCATATCTGAACCACTTACCATACTGGAACGGATGGTCTATCTTCTTTCCTTTCGTGCCATTCATAAAGCAGAATGGATTGAAGCCATTAGGGAGGTTCACAAGTGATGTCCCAGAGATTCTGCGAGATGCTTCAATGTAGTATAAATCTCCATTCACATCCTCTGCGAGTTGGATGTGGAATATTCCGGGAGCGAACATCGGTAACTTGGGAGCAACGAGGTCAATGAATCTGCGAACTTCGTGGGCTATTTCACCAGCCGGGTCGAGCAACTTGATCATCTTATCATAACCGGACCTAAGACAAACCTCTCTCGGAAACACCTCTGTTTCGGATTCAGAGCGGAGAACATCAACGACATACTCGTGCTTAATATCTATCCTCTGCGAGACGCACACATCGTTGAATGATGTAATCCCCTTAGAACCGGCTGAGGCTTTGCAGGGCTTCACAAGTACGGCTTCTGACAATCCGAATGTGAGAGGTATTCTAATGGCGCACCGCTCTAAATCTACAAGCTCTGAGAGGATGTTATTGACGTGAGCCTTATCATACCAGAGGGAATCAACGAAAGACATGGAATGATGAGAAGCCTTCTCTCTCACCTCATCTTTGAGCTGACGGGATAGCTCATCAGCAGGGAACACAACGAGGTTTTCAAGATTCTCCAGTGAGGTCAGACCATACAATTCTGACACCCGGCATACATTCCTACATTTGGAGGGAACAGAGCAATATACCTCATCTGCATCTGCAAGCAGTAGAGTATCATCTCCTTCTACATTGTCAGCCAGTCCGAGCTGACTTCGCCACGCCATGAAAAATATCTCTGCGGATAGGCCGGCACGACTTCCGGCTTCAAATACTATGTAATACATCAGTGCATCATTTTTTGGATGTAGAACTTCTCTGCGAACTCACAGCCACATTCCATTCCTCTTAACTTGGCGAGCTGACGGATGCCTTCTTCATTGAGTGGAGACGGCGCCTCGCGAACCTGCGAGCCATACATCTCAAACAACTCTACCTTCTCGCTGATACAGTCCGAAATATCATGGAACATATTGCCACCACCTACGCTCTCCATCTTGCTTATGATGAACGGATATTCGTAGAGGACTACTGCTTTGGGAGCGTAGCCTTCCCTGCCCCGACAGGAAGCGAGGGCGCAGTCATACATCTTCATGTGATCCTGATGATGTGAGCGGTAGTTGATGAATATTTCATCGGGACGAAAACCATCCACTATTTTGTCAAGTCTTGAAATGATGTCGAATGAAGGAATCGTATCCATCAAAGCATCTTTCCCGAAGAACAGCACCTCACGGCAAGCACCGAGCTTATCGCATACAGCATTAAACTCGGCGAGGCGTGTGTTCTTGTCTTGCTTGGGGTCCATACCTCCGACAGTACCGACAACTATGGTGATGTCAGCGCCTTTCTCTTTCTGATGCAAGAGGTAGCCGCCACAGCCGAGAACTTCATCGTCGGCGTGGGGAGCTATTACGAGTATTCTTTTTCGTTCTTGTGTCATAATGAATGATTTTCAGCCACAAAGTTACAAAAAACTTATCATTCACACAATACTTTGATAATATAAAATCACTGATAAAATACGACTTCATATTATCATAGTTGATGAGAGGGTAAGATACAGCCATCAATAAAACAAAGAGAAGCGGTTAAGGCTCCGCTTCTCACTATCAATCTTGTTCCAAAGAGAACTTATTAGGCTTCAACCGGAACAATCGCTTTATCCATCTCCTTTGCGAGAGTGAGGAGGGATGAGAGCTGCTTACGGCAACTGTCAAGAGGAACTTTCTTCTCAAACTTTCCGATGAGCTTATTCTCGGATTCTACCATGAGGCATACCTGCTCTACCTTCTGCTTGCTTCCGTCGGTAGCTTTGGCGAGTGCGAACTTAACCGCTACGATGGGAGTACCGGAGAGTACCGGGATGTTCAGAGGTTCGGGGAATCTTACCTCAGCCAGTTCCTCTGTGGTCTCCTTTATCCAGTTGATCATCTCTGAGGATTCTTTGAGGAAGATTGCGCTGAGGTTCTCGACCTCTTTGCTGATTTCTGCGAGAGGTGCCGGAGAGTGAGTGATCGCTTCGATGGCTTCCGCAACTTCGAGGAGATGGGCCATGTTGGATGTTTGGAGCGGAGCTGCTTGGGGAATGAACCCCTTAGAGATTTTCGGGATGGAGAGTTCGAGGACAACACCCTCGTCGTAGGTCTCGCCTTCCATGTAGGGCTTCGGGCATTTTCCCCAGTGGAGAGCTACTACTTCATCGTAGCTCATTCTGAACTTTCTCGGCTCGCTGAAAGCGATTGTGCCGTTCTCCTTCACCACATCCTGAATGTAGGCTGTGAGGGTGGAGATGACCGCCTGACGACGATTCTTGTGGTTTGTTACTTTTCTCTGGTACGATGCTGAATTAAACTTTTTCATCTTCTTGACTATTAAGAGGTTATTTTCTTATTTTCTAATGTAAAGTTAGCCAATAATATTGATATGCGAAAACCATAACTCATTTATTTTGTGTGCTTTACGCATTATTTTCTGAGCAAATTCAAGTTTAACTTTTACTAACTTACCGACAAAAAGAATGGTGCTCGACCTTCACAGGCAGAACACCACATAACCTTTCTCAAAGAAGATGTTGTTATTACTTAGAAACTAAACAGATTTACGGAAACACCTATGCCGACGTATGGCTGAAATCCTTTCGGTGTCATGCCGTAACCTGCTTGAAGTCCCACTGAAAATCTCTTGGGTTTGACAGGATCTCTTATCCGTACAACTGTACTTTTGGAGGTAACGAATATGCTGTCAAGTCTTGCGTTATATCCACTTACATAGGCTCGATAATCTTCTGTCTCATATCGGGTCTGTGTTATGGGGATTGATACTGCGACACTATCTTCTGAAATCTTAACCACAGAGAGTGATTCAGAAGCAAGTTCCCCGGTTGTGAGACTATCTTTCGCCAACGGCAAATCGGGAGGTTGCTCAATCGGCACCGACACGTACTCATACCTGATAACTACACTATCTCGGACCTGTGGAGCAGTGTCAGCTTTTTCTTCGATGGTAGTTTGGGAATCTACTACCTCTACGGAGGATTGAGGCTGTGCGTGGTGCTTGTCATACGCCTCGATAGCGATAATGACAAAAAGCACAATCACGAGGAGCCAGTAAAAGAACTTCTTCATTGTTTTCGGGATGGGGGTTTACAATTTGCTCAACTCGGGGTCATTCTTAACGATGAACGAAGGACAAGCCTTGTTCGCAAATTCGTTATGACCATGAAGCGTTGCAGATGGATAACGCGACATCAACTCTTTGCAGAGCTTGATGAGGGTGGCTCTCTGCTCGGGAGTGCGAGTGTCCTTGCCTTTGCTATTCCAGTCCTTGACTGAACGAGGGGGACAGCCACCACAATAGCAGACACCGATGGAATGAGCATTCTGCCCTGTGGTATGAGCTCCAATCTTTGCCTCATCACGCCCTTTGTAGATTCTGCCATCACGCCCGATATACCAATGATAGCCTATATCAGAGAAACCTCGCGAAAGGTGCATCTTGCGGACTTGTTCAACTGAAAAATCCTCGCCCTCCGGAGTGGCAGAACAATGGAGGATGATCTTGTCAATTCTACGAGGGTTCGCAGATGAGATGATGCCAAGAGCCTTCCAAGTCTTATCTCCAACAATACCATCTACAGTAAGGTTGTTGCTACGCTGGAAATCACGGACAGCTTCATCGGTTATCGGACCAAAGATACCATCTGCTATAAGATTGAGCTTCTTTTGCAGAGTGGTTACTTCGGGGCCACAGCTGCCTTGTTTAATTGTTTTCATGTTTACTGAATTTTAATCTTTAGAATCGACATCTTCTTCTAAGGCGTTCTCTATCTCCGGGCGGTCCAAGAGCTTCCAGAAATTAAACTTCTTCTTAATGCCCTTGTAAACGAAATAGTTATTTATGCACGAGGATAACTCAATACCATATATGATGAGCAGCAAAATCAACGACACGATAGGTATGCCGAGGATTTCCCCGAAGGACTGACTGCACAATCCGGCAAGTGTAACCCAACATAAATAATCCATAGCCTTATTCAGAGTTCGCCTCCACATCCGGCTGTGGCGTATTTCTTCCCCACGCTTCTTTGAAGCGAGAACACCGAAACGCAGGTCTGATAAAATCAACACAAATGCTAAAACCAGCCATGGAAATAGAGGCTGGTAAAATTCGAGCAGCGTGATACCAACAATGCTCAATATAGAGGACGCATAGTTCGTATTGTCCATAACTTATCTTTCAACTTTTTTACGGTTCAAAGTTAATAAGATGAAGCCATGCACTCAGCAAAACAAATCCTCTTTCAACTGAACTGCAACGTTCAATAGAAAGAGGATTCTCCTAAAGTCGAAAAGATGATGTATGTGTTATGATATCAGACCTATTCGGTCGGTTCATTACTTGTTGAAGGTGGAACTTCTTGGTCGGACGTTGGGACAACGTCTTCCGGGTTGGATTCACCTTTTTTCTGTGCTAAATTTGAGTAGACCTTGCGTGCCGGTTCGATCTTTGTATATCCGGAACTCTCAAAGCCACCGCCTCTGCTCTTTGAACTGAGTTTATCCACTACTTTGAAGAACGGAGATGTAGTGTAGTAGAACGTCATCTGAGCGATGCGGGTGCCAGCTTTCAGTGTGAACTCCTCATCATCGTTCTTGATCAGAACGTGAACATTGTCGGTGTAGTTAGGGTCAATCTTTCCGGGGAGCACATCGGCATTGAACCTATCGCTTCGCATTACTTTCTTGAAGAATGGGATGATGCCGAGGACAAGCATCCTTCGCTTGCGAAGTCCTACTCCGGGGATGCCTTTGAGAGAACATCCACTGCGAGGCTCTATCTTTGCCTCAGTGCCGAGAGGGAGGTTAATTGCGAAGTCAAGAGGCACCTTGCATCTGCTGTGTGCCGGAATGACTGTATCACAAGGAACAGTGAGGTCATAGCCTATGCTACCGCGCTTTGCTCTGATAGGCAGTACGAAGAACTCAGAGAGGGGTTGAATCTCAAACTCTTTGCGTACAATCTTTTTGGTCGATTCTTTTTTCATTTGGATGAAGTCTGTTTGTTAGTTCTTGAAAATCACCCGCCGGACATTACTCCGGCGAGTGACGGGGCGCAGAGAATGAGTCTTACAACTCAAATTTTATCGAAGGTCACGCGGAGTGACTGTGAGACATTCTTCGTCGGGGGGATGATGTGGATGACCTCGCCGGTTTCTTTGTCGAGAACATCCTGCTCATCCGTGAGGGCTTTGAGATACATCTCACGAGCCTTGAGTTTTGTAGTGATTGCGTCCTTCTCTTTGACGAGGGCGATATACTGGGGGTCTCCGCTTGATGCGTAGTCGTAGCGAGTGGTGTTCGACATTCCGATTTTGCCACCACAGAAGGCGGCATCCTTACCTCTGACAACGACTGCCTTCTGAACAGTGTCGCAGATTTTGGGGTTCTTCAAGA
>CAYSMP010000216.1:0-5907 GCA_964432215.1 uncultured Sangeribacter sp. | reverse complement strand
CATGGCTTGAATACATGCCAAAGAACATCACCAAGGAGGATTTTGATGCTGTGCGCGACTGCTACGACTCCATTCGTTTTAAGGGAGCGGCTGAGAAGATACGCGACTTTGCTGAGTCAAGCGACAAATTGACCATCACGGAGCGAGTGAAGAAAATCGCGAACATCTTCTCCCTCTTTCACAATCCAGATAAGGAAACCGTATTGACACCGTGGAGGGTAGTCAATATGCATATGGCCGACACTATAGGAGGGTACCGCTTCATTGCCGATGATAATAAGACACCCTTAGAAGAGCCTAAACTAGTCCCACATAATGATTTGGCTGAAGCTTTATTTGTCACTCCCGAATCGGGCACGTTTGCGGATCTTGAGAAAGTAAGAGTTTTGGAGATTAACTCCAAGACCGGGTTGTATCCGCTCTATGTTGCTTACTCTCTATTCCGGGCTCGAAAGGATCATTATGAGGCAGCCCGTGCACTCGACCCGAACATGAAAGTGAAGGAAGACCATGACATTTGGGAAGAGACGATTAAAGAGAATCTCTTTGTTGTGTGCAAGACACCGATGGCAGTCTCCATCACAAAGCGTACACTTGCCGGTTTTTCCGGAATTCAGGTGAATGCCATATGCCCGAAGTGGGAAGTGTCAGAGAAGATTCTTGCAGATGCCGGAATAATCAAGATAGAAGATGGCCAGAAGGCATATCCAGATAAGATGGTGGAGACTGACCTTGTAGGTATACTTAGAGCGAAAGAAGAAATTGAAAAAGAAAACGATCGTCGGGCTAAAAAGGGAGAGGATCCTCTTGACTTGATTTTTACCGACCAAGTCAAGCTGAGGGATTGGTGGGAAGGAGAAACCAACCTCAACCGAAAACTCGACCGAAATATATTCAAAAACGATATGATAGAATTTAATGCTGTTGTTGGCAATCCGCCGTATCAACTTCAAAATGAAGGAGTAGGTAATGGGGCAGATCCAGTTTATCATTTATTTATTGATGCTGCCATAACTGTAGCTGACATATGTACGATGATTCATCCAGCAAGATTCTTATTTAATGCTGGAAAGACTCCCAAAATATGGAACGACAAGATGCTAAAAGATCCCCATTTTAAAATTTCAAAATACTGGGTTAAAAGTACCGAAGTTTTTCCAACCGCAGACATAAAAGGAGGAGTCTCAGTGTCTTTATATGATAAGAATCAGGTTTTCGGGGCAATAGGAACATTCTCAGCTTACTCAGAATTACTCATAATTCTAAAACGGGTCAGATCTATAAAAGAATCTTCCTTTTCATCAATAGTTGGGCCAAGAGAAGCTTATGGTCTAACAGACGCTTTGTATAAAGACCATCCAGACTTCGAAGGGCGACAGAGTGCTGGCCACAAATATAGTTTAGGAGCTAATATATATGACATATTCCCAGAAATCTTACTCGATGAAGGAGCAGAGGGCTTAATTCAAATATATGGTAGGTATAAAAATTCACGCGGATATAAGTGGATTAAATCTGAATATGTAAGTAAAGCTGACAATTTTGATTACTATAAAGTAATTGTACCGGAAGCGAATGGCACAGGTGCCATCGGCGAGGTCCTCAGCACGCCGGTAATCGGACACACGGATACCTTCCTCAGCATTGGCAAATTTGCCAATGCTGAGGAGGCATCCGCGTGTCTAAAGTACGTCAAGACCAAATTTGCCAGATGTTTATTAGGGACACTGAAGGCTACGCAACACAACCCACGGGATACCTGGGCAAATGTGCCGATGCAAGATTTCACTGAAGACTCAGATATTGATTGGAGTCAACCAGTTGAGGATATCGACCAACAGCTTTATAAAAAGTATGGGCTGGAGCAACCAGAAATTGATTTTATTGAGAAGATGATAAAACCTATGGAGTAATCTGGTGAATGAGAAAATGCTTTGATGTGTCATTTGATATTATTTCCTTTTCGTACCAGATTTAGGAGTGTATACTAAAGCATACACTGATGAATATTTTTGTCAAGAATGGAAATATCAGAGTATGGGGATCACATCAAGAAGGCAACTTAATCCTTAATGTTGCACATTTCTCGTTTAGATTCTGTATGATACTAATGAGAATAACATAGCAAAACCTTCATCTCAAACACGGCATAAGCAAAAGAATTAAATTCATGTATATACAAGAAGTTAGAATTTATAATTTTAAACAATTTAAGATATTTAAGCAGGATTTCAATTCCAGCTTAAATATCCTCGTGGGTAATAACGACGTAGGCAAAAGCACAGTCCTGGAAGCTATCCATTTATGTTTGACTGGTTTTTATCAAGGAAGATACTTAAAGAATGATCTGACCCATTATATTTTCAATGACACCGTAGTAAAAGAGTATTTTAAAGAGCTAAGAAATGGGAATATCTCGGATCCACCTAAAGTCTGCATAGAACTTTGGTTCAATGAGGGTGACGAATTTGTCGGGAATACCAATTCCGACAAAGATTATCATGCAGCTGGTATAAGTTATACAATTGAATTAAATGAGGATTTTCGAGAAGAATATGACCAATATGTAGCCAATGGAAATCTAACTATTCTTCCTGTAGAATACTATACTGTTATTTGGCAATCATTCAGAAGAGATCCATTGACATCTAAGAAGATTCCTTTGAAATCGTTCTTAATTGATGGTAGTAATCAACATAGTGATTTATCTGGAAGATTTATATCTCATATACTTACAACAGTATTAGATCAACAAGATAGCCTCAGTATCGCACATGCAGTTAGAGAGAATCAACAAAATTTAGATCACGATGCAAACCTAACCAAAATAAACACCAAGCTTCAAGATATGGGCGAGTTTAATGGTTCGGATGTATTTTCTCTTTCGACTGATCACTCTTCATGTAGATTATGGGAATCATCTTTTATTGCGAACATAAATGAGATTCCCTTACATTTTTTAGGCAAAGGCACTCAAGTACAGGTACAGGTTAAACTATCTATGGCTAAGTCGAGTAAAGAAAAAAATCGAATACCGGTAATGCTTATTGAGGAACCCGAGAGCCATCTGTCATTTACCTCAATGAATCAGCTTATATCCTTTATTTCTGATAAAAAGGATCAGCAGCAAACATTCATAACTACCCATAGTAGTTATGTGATAAATAAACTTGGACTAAATTCTCTTATCTTGATGTCGAAAGGTAAGAGCATCAGGCTACAAGATTTATCAGAAGACACTCAACGATATTTCCAGAAACTTGCAGGATATGAAACACTAAGAATGTTACTCGCAAATAAAACCATCCTTGTAGAAGGAGATTCTGACGAGTTGATTGTTCAGAAAGCATATTTCCAAAAATTTGGACGAATGCCAATAGAAGATGGCATTGATGTTCAGTGTATTAAGGGACTATCTTTTCTTAGATACTTAGAACTGGCTTCAAAATTGAATCTCAATGTGCGAGTGGTTACTGATAATGATGGAAATGTTGAAAAACTTGAAAATAAATTCCAAGCCTATGTCCATGAGAATGCTCAGCCAAATATTAAAATTTGCTACAATAAAGATATCTATGGGTGTGCAGACTTTGAAGGATCAGAGGGTTTGAAAAAAGGGTTTAATTATAATACCCTTGAACCAAATATAGTAATACGAAATAAACTCTCCTTATTAAATAGTATTTTGGGTACCAAATGCTCTAATGCAGGGGAAATGCTTAAATATATGCATAATAGAAAGAGTGATTGTGCTTTAGACATTTTGACATCTACAGAACAAATCATTGTTCCAGATTATATAAAAGAAGCAATCAATGAAAAATAAAGTTATAATAGCCGCGGCTGGAGATGGAAAAACTCAACATATTGTAAAATCTGCCTATAATTGCGTAGGAAGAGTACTTATTACCACTTACACCATAGAGAATACGGAAGAAATTAAAAATCGATTCTATAAATTATATGGTAGCGTACCTTCCAACGTCATTATTTTGACATGGTTTTCATTCCTTTTACGTTATCTAGTAAAACCATTCCAAAATGACTTCATCCCTCAAAAAATTATGGGGGTCAATATGGAAAATGGTAATACCACAAGATACATAAAGAAAAACACTGTTCCATATTATTTAGACAGAACCAATCATATTTATTCAGGAAAGATTGGATCGCTTGCCTTAAAATTTATAGAAGATTTCAACTATTTCCCAATAGTAAATCTAACACGAATTTTTCAGCATATCTATATAGATGAAATGCAAGATCTTTCGGGAAACGATTTAGATATAGCCGGCATCTTACTTAAGACGCCATGCCATGTTGAAGGAGTTTGTGATCCTAGACAATCTACATTTCAAACTTCAGGCATATCCAAAAATAAAAATTGTAAAGGTCAAAATATAGTACAATTTCTGGAAAAACAAAAGATTCTAATTGACACGTCTTCGCTTAACACCAATCATAGGTGCTGTAAAGATATGGTCACACTATCTAATGAATTATATCCTGAATATCCAGCCGTCGAATGTGGTACTTTTTATGAAAACAATCATATAGGAATCTTTGTGGTGCGACCAAATGATTTACATGAGTACAAAAATATAGAAGGAATTCAAGAATTAAGTTATAATAAGACATTCACAAAAGCCTTCCCGGAGTTTAATGGAATGAATATCGGTGCAAGTAAAGGTCGGACCTATGAAAGAACCGTCCTTTATCTTCCTAAAACCCATATCGATTGGTTATTAAACAAAGGAGCAACGCCAACAGGGGAGTCTAAAGCTATTTTATACGTTGCTTTGACCCGTGCTAAGTTGAGTACTGCAATAGTATTCAATTACAAGGATAACTTTTCTCATCCAATGATAAAAAAATTCAAGTGATTCTATGCATCATAAAATTTTCAACGTTTCCCCGGAAGCCATTAAGCGTATGGAGAATGTACTTTTATTATGATTCTACTCATCTAACGAATGCTCTAAGTCGACAATTCCCAAAGAAAAGATGAACAAAATACTTGCATATCTCAATGTAATTTATTATTTTTGTGAGTTAATGAAAAAAGGAGTTGCCACCAGAATCACTGATTATAAATGGATATTGAAGATATAAAGGGTTTGATAGCTTCCGATGAGTCAAGGACTCTGGAGCTTAAGAAGAGTACTGGCGAACTTAAAGACGGTATGCATGCGGCTTGTGCTTTTCTAAATACGGAAGGGGGCTGGCTGATTTTCGGCATTACTCCTAAATCGCTAAAGCTTATTGGGCAGGAAGTGACTGACTCTACCCAACGAGAGATTGCGCAGGCATTGTCTGGGTTTGAGCCAGCCTTAGACATACGCCCAATTTATATCGATGTTCCAGATAGACCCAGCAACAAGATTATTGCAATGCACTTTGAGGGGTGGACGTGGGGTAAACGTCCACATACTTTTCATGGTTGTCCATACTATAAGGTTGAGAGCACGACTAAGGTCATGCCTCAGCAGATGTATGATGAAAGGATACGAGTGCATCAGCTTCAACCCTACTCTTGGGAAAATCTTCCTGCCCAAGACGTTACCATTGCTGATCTTAACGAAAAATTTATCCAAGGGTGTATCCGAAATGGAGTAGACGGAGGTCGGATACATGAAAGTGCATTGAGTGCACCAATTTCCGATACCCTTTCCAAATGGAATCTTCTCAATAACGGTGTCCTTACCAATGGAGCAGTGATGCTGTTCTCCAATAAGATAAACATGTATCCGAATTTTAGATTGAGGATGGCGCGCTTCCTTGGGACAGAAAAAGACGAGTGGATCGACAATCAGAGGGTAGAAGGCAATTTCTTTGACCTGCTGGATGCCGGCTTAGCTTTTTGCTTCAAACATCTTAATATCAGCGCGAAGATAACAAACCATAGCA
>CAYSMP010000215.1:0-5920 GCA_964432215.1 uncultured Sangeribacter sp. | reverse complement strand
GAGCGAGATGAAGTCGATAATCGTGTAGTTCATATCCGAGGGGTATGTATAGATTTTTGATTCAGATGCAAAATTAATAAAAATTTGCTTAAATTACACTATTTCCTCAAAAAATAAGTTTTGTGAGCGGAACTTGGGGTTGTGGAGTTGTGAGGTTGTGGAGTTGTTGAGGGTTATAGATGATATTCTACGGATATGATCAATTCTCTGCCTCGGAGGCGGTAGTTGTAGGTGAAGCGGTCGAGCGCATTAAATATGGTATAGGCATAGCTCTTTTGATTGAGGATATTGCGTACCTCACCGGTAAGGCGCATCTTCTTAATTTTATACACAACCTTTGCGTCGAAAAGCGACATCGTGCGGTAAAGGCCGTCTTCTATCTCCTTTCTTATGATTGATGACTTCAGCCTAAATTGAAGTCCATCAAGGGGAAATATGGAGACCCCTATGTCGTGACTATGCGATCCGAAAGATTGTCGTCGGCCGAGGTATCGGGAATATGCTGTGGAGAGGTCTCCTTCATAATCAAGCTCAAGCCAGTCCAGAGGACGGGTGGATACGCCCGGGCGCAAATAAAGGTTATCTCCCCGGTAGGCTATCCTCTGTCCGTTCTGGTCTATCTTGTTCAAGGCTGTGCTCCATCCTCCTTTCAATGATATTTTAGTGTTGATGGAGCGTATGTTTTTCGATACGCCGAGGCTGCCGCTTATCAAGTCGTTGCCGTGAGGGAGGATGGAGTCTGATGTCTCAATAAGTCCGTTGCTTACGTTCTGGCGTGATATGAGGTTTTCCTTAGTGTGCGTGTATGATGCGTCTGCATTCACAAACCAGAAACTCAATGGTAGCTTGAAGTCATAATGCAGGTTGGCGTTGAATGTATTTCTTTTTGATAGGAGTCCTGAACGGTAGCTTACCGACAGGTAATCACGCATCACCGGTGCGGTGAGCATGTCGAGGATGTCCCCTATGGTGTTGCTGTAGGAGGCCATCATCCTTACGGTTGACTTGGCGGTGAATTTATAGTTTATATATATGTTAGGCGCGAGGAGCAGATGGGTCCCTTTGGCATAAGATGGTCTTGTGCCTGTATTCTTCCAGTCGATATGCTTCAAAGTTACAGGCAGGGTGGCTCTGACTACAAATCTGTCGTAAGGAGAAGTGTAGCTGTATTCCGGCGATAATCCGATGCTGAAAGTCCGTCCGTCAATAAAGTTCCGGTTCCCGTCGATGTCCGGGACTATGAATCCGCCATCGCCTGCAACAGGCAGATATGATGAAGATTGATAGGAGAGTCGGGTTCTGATTCTGGAGTCGGCATAGCCTATTTCAAGCGGCACAAACACCCGTGAGCGTTTTATCTTGCGCATTGCCTGCAGGCATTCCTTTATGGAGAATGTCCGGCTGCGTCCTTCCTGCAGAAGATGGCGTCCTGTATTTATTCCGGTTGAAGTCAAATGATGGTTTTCAGAGATATCGATATATCCTTCCGGTGATGAAGAGAATCCCAAGGAGGTGGTGGAATACCAGCGCATCGCGCTTTTCTTCCAGCTGATATCCAGATAGTCATGGAAATTCAGGTTGTTCAGCTGTTCCTTTTCCCTGACATCCTTTGACGAGGTGCTTACAGTCATGAGGTCGGCTGATAAAGTTCCCTTTCCTGAGAAGAGGTTGGTGAGATATATGTCGTCCTTGTCAAGTTTGTATTCCACCGACAGGGATGGGTTGTGACTTCTAGTCTCTGGTTTGGATAGCTGTTCTATAATTACGTCGGTGTTTCCGTCGAAATAGGCTTTGGAGTCGGAATAGTCATATTTAGTTTTAAGGAAGGCATACCCCACATCTGCCCTGAGTGTCGCGTCTTTGCCGGTCTTCTTGATGAAGTTTCCTGTAGCAGAGGTGTCTATTGGTTTTATCCATCGGCTTCGCGACAGGGGAGGACTGGAGGCAGACAAACTGCCAAGTATATCAGCTGCGTAGTCCTTGCTGTCAGATCCCCCGGGACTGTAAAATCTATAGTTTTCTCTGCCGGAGAATTCACTGATGTCGCTCCCCTTCAGCGTCAGAATTGACTGGAAGTCTTCGCGAAATAGCATTCCGGCTCCTGATGCTGCAATAGGCAGAGGTTCGCCTAAGCCGACGGATGCGCTGTAGGTGCCTGTCGGACGAATCTTGGCCTTGGGTTTCAGCCTGACGTTCATGGCCACATTGTCTGAGAATATGTCACGGTCTATTTTCTTGTCCTTATGGTTGTTGAGTATCTCAATGGCGTCTACGTATGAGGCGGGGATATTGGTGGTGGCGATGTCATATTTCCCACCCATGAGATCCATGCCCTCGATATAGAAGTTTGAGATTTTCTTTCCGTTGTAGCTTATTTCTCCTGAAGAGGAAACATCCACTCCCGGCACTTTCTTCAGCGCGTCTTTCAGCGACACATCCCCTTTGCCTGCGAACGCTGCAAGCAGAAAGGAAATAGTGTCGCCGCGCAGACGTACTTCCGGATTGCTTACCGTAACCTCCGGAAGTGCCTGCGCGCTTTTAGATAGTGTGATGTCAAGGCGTTGCGTTTTATTGTCAAGTGTCTTCTTTTCCGACTCATATCCAAGTTTGCTGAATCCTACAGTGACGGAAGGCTCCTCCGATTCAATCCACAGCGTATAGGAGCCGTTTGCATCGGTCATGACGAACGGTCCGTTTTTACCATCTATCGTAGCGCGTACCATTACTGCTTTGAGCGGGTGTCCGGCATCGTTAGTGACTGTGCCGGAAATCAAGGAACGACCCTCCCCTCTGACAGAGAAAGCCAGCAGGAGACATAGGCAAAAAATTGCAACCAGCCTCGACATATTGAAGTTAATTCTGAATTATGATTATCTATGTATTGCCTTCACTTCGATCACTTCGACATTATCAAAAGCATCTTTCAGACTCTTTTTCTTAGCCTTTGTAGATTTTTCCTTTTTCGTCCCATTCAGTTCTGCAGTGGTATACTCCAAAGGAATAGCTCTATTTTTATTCAATCGGCTCTTAATTCCGTTAATAAGAATACTTCCTTTTGCCGTAACGGATATTTCACTTATGCTCTCAGGGTTGATAGCTGCCTCCGGGTCCTTGTCATATTCGTTTTTCAGCTCTATGAATTTCTCATGTCCGATTGAAATCTGGTTTGGTATTTTTGACGGCGCAAACTCGCCATTCCCTTGACGGAAGGCTATAGCTTCGAAACTATGATTATTGGATTCGTCGGTAGCTTTCAGCACAAGTCCGGGCAATCCAAACATCTTCCAAGGGCCGAATGGGACGGCGATTTCTTCCGCATACCAAGCCTGCCATTTCTTTCCCCCGTATTCGCCTACGGCTTTCTTGCACTGATACCCACATACGTCGGCTGTCTCATCCGTCTCTTCCCATGCCATCAGGGGGAGTTTCTGCTCATACTTATATCGCTCGGGTGCCATATCGCAATATACTGTGATCTTATCGTCTTTCAGTGAGGTATTGATTTCCTGATCGAAAGATGACTCGCTTTTCATGTATTCCTCATTGAATTTCTTTACCACATCGTCTGATATTCCCGTTATTGCCGACACTGAGTCAACTCGAAAGAGGGAATAATCGTAGAATTTCGACTGATCCTCACCAATAAGGAGAATGCAGTCAGAAGTTTCAGAGGTTTCTTTGCCGCCGGAGTTTCCTTTCATGTCGTAGCGGTAGAGGCACTCGTAAAGTGCCGGCGAAGAGGCATACGCCACGCCTGCCGCCATAATAATGGCGGTTGCAATAATCTGTTTCATAAGTTTTAATATTTAGTTCTGTTCTTTTTTCTGCACGCCGTATCCTGTAACCTTGATTTCTCCGATTTCAAGAGAACTCTCGATGTGGTAAATATCTTTTCCGGCTTTAGTCGCGATCTCAATCACTCCATATGGATATTCCGGCTTGTCCTTCCATACGTGGATAGTCTGAATAGCATCGCTGTTAAGGAGATTGATTGATTCATAGGGTATAGCAGTGCCGTTAACGATGATATGTGGCTGGCCGTCTGAGGGTATGACTTCGGTTTCACGTGTTGTCTGTTGGAAAGAATCAAGGCTTATAGCAGAGAATTTGTCATTTACGAAAGAAATTATTGGAGAGTTGGGGAGGGCACCTGTGATGAATGAAGCGGGTATGATCATCATAAGGAGAGCTATGGCTTTTCTTCTTCCGGATTTCTCTTGATTGATCATCCTCAATCTTTTCTTCAACACGCTGTGTTTGAATCCGCTTACGAAACTGTATTTTGTGTCGCCGATGGCTCTGCTTAATAGTAGGTACTGATATTCCTTATGGTCATATCCTGCATTAAGCACATCGTTGTCGGCCTGATATTCATGCACCTGTTGCATTTCCTTGACAAACAGCCAGGCAAATGGATTCCACCATTGCAGTATTAGAAGTATTCTTCCTATGAATAGATCTATGAAATGCAGGTGGCTGATATGGCTTGTTTCATGGGTGAGTATCATTTCCGGCAGTTTATTGAAATCATTTTCAGAGAGATAGATGCTTCCGCAGAAACAGAAGGGGGATGGATGGCCGTCGGATATTATTCTGAATTTATGGCCTTGCTTATAGACTGTCTTTGTACGAAGCATCAATATTCTTGTCAGTCCGATGATCGATAGAAGAGCACCTACACATATGCCTGCTACAATTGTGGCCGTAATTATTCTTTCCATAATTGATATAGCGACAGGTTCTATAACAAAAGTGGGTGTAGGCATGGTAAATTCTAAAGTGCGTTCATATGGATCATCACGAATTCCAAAAATGTAGAACAACGGTAGAAAGACGGAGACGATACATATGCCCAGCAAGACGATACGACGCATGGAGGCATCCTTCTGCCGTCCGAGAGTCAATATATAGATTACCGACAATATGGAAAGCAAGATAGCGCTTTTGATGGAATAGGCTGCCAATGGTCCCATGATCTTGAGCTTTTTATTGGGTTTAGTTTTTCTTTTTTTCAATAATGTCGATGCACTCGCTTATTTCCTCGTCGCTTAGCTGCTCTTCCTGCACGAGAGCGGATACCAGACTCTTGAGGCTGTTGTCGAAATAATTACGCAGCATTGTCATCAGTGTCGCCTTACGGTAACTGTCTTTTTCAAGGATGGCATGATAGCGGTATGTGCCCACTTCCTTCTCATGACCTACATATCCCTTCTTCTCAAGTACGCGGATCACGGTCGATACTGTATTGACATGTGGACGGGGTTCCGGCATGCACTCAAGCACCTCCTTCACAAGCATAGGTCCATTCTCCCAGAGTATGCGCATCACTTCCTCTTCTTTGGCTGTCAGATGCGGTTTCTTTTCGTCCTGTTCTTCCATATCGGTATTCTGATTTTGGTATATATTTGTTTTGAATCTTCTGCGCTCTCTGCCCCTTGGCAAGTTTGCGTGATGATCTCGCCACAAAGTTACAACTATTTTTGCAGTTGACCAAATAATCTCAACGATTTTTCTCGTTGAGATTCGATTTTTTTGAAATTTAATCTGTATTAAGGATTGGAAGTGGGAAAAATAGAGCAATAATTGGTCGTAAATGGAGAAAGTGTAGGATTATTTGAAAAAAATAGCAGAAAAATTTGGTGGGTTTGAAAAAAAGTTGTAATTTTGCACTCGCAATCGGGAAACAAACCCGATGAGCGACCAACAAGAATGACTCCGTGGCTCAGTTGGTAGAGCAAATGACTCTTAATCATTGGGTCGTGGGTTCGAGCCCCACCGGGGTCACAGAAAAGGAATTGCGAAAGCAGTTCCTTTTTTTGTTGTTAGAGCAAATGCCTCGGCTCTCTTATTAATTGGCATTGGGTCGTGGGTTCGAGCCCCACCGGGGTCACAGAAAAGGAATTGCGCATGCAGTTCCTTT
>CAYSMP010000214.1:0-5924 GCA_964432215.1 uncultured Sangeribacter sp. | reverse complement strand
GAAGTGAGCGACCGCGCTATGGAGACTCTCTCCAAGATTGCAAAGATATTGAAAGACTATAAGGATTTCGACGTGCTCGTAGAAGGCAATACCGACAACGTGCCCATCTCCAAGACTAATATCCGCAACAACTGGGACCTCTCCGCGCTCCGAGCATCATCTATCGTACAGGTTCTCCAGACAAAGTTCGGAATCAACCCCCAGCGTCTCTCAGCTGCAGGACGTGGCGAATTTAACCCCATCACTGACAATAACTCCGAAGTCGGCAAGCAGCGCAACCGCCGCACCGAAATCATCATAACCCCAAAGCTCGACGACTTCATGGATCTCATCGACCACGCACCGGAAGCCAACGATTAATGATCAACCATAAGATCAACCATATAAAAGGCGGATTCCAATTGGAGTCCGCCTTTCCTGATGCGTTTACAGTCTATCTCCTTATCCGTTTTAGACAACTCCCTACTTCCTGAGCTCCCGGAATCCCCATATTTATATAAAGAAGAAAAAACGCCAAAGCATAAGACATAAAAAAAATGAATAAGGACTGGTCGGAGTTAAATAAAGCTATACAAAGTTGCTTGAAGCGGGAAGATAGCTTCAGTAAGGGATTGGATTTGCTTTTTAAATTACGAGAACAGTTGGCTGGAACATTGAGGTCATTTATTGCAGACTTGTCAAGAGAAGACTTTAATGCGATGCCCTTCATGAATAGCAATGGCTACCACAATAAGACTATTGCTTACTCCATATGGCATATATTTCGTATTGAGGATATTGTAGCTCATACTTTGATAAACAATGACGAGCAGATATTTTTCAGTAAAGACTATCAAAAACTCATTAATTCTCCAATCACGACAACTGGCAATGAACTCGTAAAGCAACAAATCGCAGAGTTTTCGGAGCAACTAAATTTGGATGCCTTGTATTCTTATGCCTTTGAAGTAAAAGAGAGCACCGAAAAGATTCTAAAATCCCTTTCTTACAAGGATCTGCGAAATAAGATATCTCTTAAAAAAAAGCAAAAACTGATAGAATTGAATGTTGTGAGTATGGATCCTGATGCCTATTGGCTGATAGACTATTGGTGCGATAAAGACATCCGAGGTCTTATTCAAATGCCTTTTTCCCGACACTGGATCATGCACATAGAAGCATCCCTACGCATAGCCAATAAATCACAGCTAACGAAAAATACTGAGAAGAGTAAAACAAGTAAAGTCTGAGTTGCGTTGTTATTGTATGTTGGCCGCCTTGCCACTCATGTAGAATTTTTGAACACATAAACCTATCTTATATGGACGCACTTCTCTTGTGTCCATAATTTTTTTGCTTTACGTATTCATATCAGCACATTAGGCTTATTTGTCATATCGTCTCCATATACAAAATTGAAAATTTTTCATTATTCTAAAGATTTTTCATCATTTTTCCAATTTATTTATTAACTTTGCAGTATCTAAGCAATTGATCACATTTAATGCATAATATCATAAACTGATTATCGTTTGAGTGGACAGCGACAAATAACTTGCTTTAGCTTGGGCGAAGCCAATTATGCATTGTGAATTATGCCTTACGCATTTAATCTAACTAACCGTATAATCAAGAAACTGATGCCTACTAAAATTATAATTATTGTTGCTACACTACTATGTCTTCTCTGCCTAAACGGATGTAAGGAGGAGAAGGTCTATAAAATCGGAGTCTCGCAATGCAGCCAAGATGACTGGCGAATGAAGATGAACGAAGAAATCAACCGCGAGATAATGTATCATGAAGATGCTGTTGTGGAAATTCGTTCCGCCGACGACAATAGCCAAAAGCAAATTGAAGACATCCGATATTTCGCCGACAATGGTTTTGATATCATCATAGTCTCTCCCAATGAGGCTGAGACTCTTACCCCCGTCATTAAAGAAATATATGACTCTGGTATACCCATTATAATCTTCGACCGCAACATAAACGGCGACAGTTATTCTGCCCGAATCGGTGCCGACGACGAAGGACTCGGAAAGTCTGCCGCCCACTATGCATTGAGCATCACCGGCAAAAATCCGACGGCAATTGAAATCAAAGGACTTCCTGGAGCTTCACCTGCCAAAGGACGACACAAAGGGTTCTCATCCGAATTTACATCTGCAGGGGGAACCATTGTAGCCGGAGTTCCCGCCAATTGGAAGGAAGAAGATGCCATACCTGCAACTGACTCCCTGCTGCGTATCTACCCGGACGTTGACGTGATATTCGCCCACAACGACCGCATGGCCATCGGGGCCTCAAAGGCAGCCCGATCCCTTGGTCATGACAACATACGGATTATCGGCATTGACGCCGCCCCTGAAATAGGCATCCAAGCTGTGGCAGACAGCATAATCGACGCCACATTTCTATATCCTACCGAAGGTCACCGTGTAATCAGAACTGCTCTCGCCATACTTAAGGGTCAGCCATACGACAGAGAAACCATCATGCCTGCTTCTTCTGCAGTTGACATGAGCAATGCCGATATCCTTCTGCGTCAGAATACGACATTGGAGGATGAGACCGACAAAATAGTAATTCTCAAGAACCGGATTGACGACTATTGGGCTCAATATGCAACCCAGAAATCACTCTTCTACGCTTGTATAGCCATAATCCTGCTTCTCTTTGGAGTAGTATTCCTCGTGCTCCGCGTCTACTGGCAGCACAAGCGTCACCGTGAAGTACTACTTGAGCAAAACCATGAATTGGAATCGCAACGTGACCAGCTCGCCGCACAACGAGACCAGCTCCAGGACCTGAACAGTAAGCTGGAAGACGCTACTCAGTCAAAACTGATGTTCTTCACAAACGTCTCACACGACCTGCGGACTCCCCTTACACTTATCGCTGAACCAGTGGCACAACTCGCCGGGGCATCAAACCTAACCACCTCACAGCATACCCTCATGAAGATTGCTGACAAAAACGTGAGGATTCTCCAACGTCTTATAAATCAAATTCTCGACTTCCGCAAATATGAGAATGGTAAGCTAAATCTGCATCTCACTGAAGTGGATTTCCGCCAGACTGTCAACGACTGGACCGAATCGTTCATACAGTTAGCTCGAAAACGCGACATCAAGCTCCGTCTCGAAGCCCCGGAAGGAGATGCACCCGTCAATATCGCCATCGACGTAGAGAAGATGGAGCGCGTATTCTTCAACCTTGTGTCAAACGCATTCAAATACACCCGCGACAATGGATCCATCACCATATCCTATGGCATAACCGACGGCCGACTGACACTCAAGGTCGCAGATACCGGCGAGGGTATAAGCGAACGCGATCTCGGTAATATCTTCGACCGTTTCTATCAAGTTGACCGCATACACCCCAAGGGATCCGGCATCGGTCTGTCATTGGCCAAAGCTTTCGTGGAGCTGCACGGAGGCACAATAGAAGTGGAAAGCGAGCTCAATAAAGGATCTGTATTCATTGTCACCCTTCCCGTAGCACATAGCCGAAACCTCACAGACAGTCGACAAACAGATTGAAGCATCAGCTGTGGAAGCTGAGCTTGACAATATCGAGGGAGGAACTGAATTTGCATCTGACAAGCCTCTGGTATTGGTAATCGACGATAACCGCGACATACGCGAGATGGTAGGAGAACTCCTAAACGAAGACTACAACATCATTACAGCATCCAACGGAAGCGAGGGTGTCAAAAAAGCTGCCAAATATGTGCCTGATCTCGTCATATGCGATGTGATGATGCCCGTAATGGACGGCCTGGAATGTTGCCGCAGACTTAAGCAAGAGCCTGTGACGTCTCACATACCCGTGCTTATGCTCACTGCATGCTCAATGGACGAGCAACGAGTACAAGGTTACGACAACGGCGCCGATGGATACCTGTCAAAACCCTTCTCTGCCTCTGTATTGAGATCCCGCAGTGCCAGTTTGATCAAGAACCGTCAGATAATAAAGGATCTTTGGCAAAATCCAATGGGCAAACTTGTAGACGATTCAAAGAAAAAATCAACAGATAAAGCCAAAGAAAGCAAGGCAGAAGGCAAGCCGGTTGCGACCAAAGACGTAGAGAATGAATTCTACACTCGGTTTCTCAATCTTTTCAATGAGGATATGGGTAATCCGGAGATGACTGTAGATAGTCTGGCAGCCAAGATGGGACTCGAACGCACACAGTTCTATAGAAAGATCAAAGCTATCACAAACTATTCTCCCGTTGAGCTAATGCGCAATCTGCGCTTGAAGAAAGCCCGTGCAATGGTCACCGGATCAGAAAAGAGCATCTCAGAAATCGGCTACGAAGTAGGCTTCTCCACCCCGGCCTACTTCACCAAATGCTACCGCGAAGCCTACGGCGAGACCCCATCCGAGACCCGCCAAAAACTCAACTGATATGGATAGCCGGCTTCCCAGCCGGCTATCTTAAGGGGGCTTTAGCCCCCCTCCTCAGTTTGCTTCGGAGAGAAGATTCATGATTCCACGATAAATTATTCGTATTTTCATATTAAAAAATCAGCCACCGCTAACAATCATGTTGCGAAGAGTATAAATTTTCGTGCATCTCACGATTTTTAATATTCCATGCAAGATTCATCATATATGGGTAATAAGGTTTTACGCTAACTTTGCACCAGAAACTTTTACTAAACCCATATTTATGAAAAAATCATTTCTCATCTCACTGTTGATGCTCCTGACTACGGTATTCGCCTATGCGCAGGATATCACCGTGAACGGAACAGTGATCTCCGCTACAGATGGAGAGCCACTGATCGGAGCTACAGTGCTCTGCGTTCAGACTAAAGCCGGAACTGCCACCGACTTCGACGGCAACTTCCAGCTAAAAGTGCCCCAGGGCTCTGACCTTACTATCTCTTACATCGGCTACAAGTCAGTCGAAGTCAAAGCAGCCCCCGAACTCACAATCCATCTTCAGGAAGACGCCGCTCTTCTCGACGAAGTGGTAGTCGTAGGTTACCAGACAGTGCGTAAAGCCGACCTCACAGGTGCTGTATCTGTAATGAACATGAAAGAGCCTCTGAGCGAAAACTCAGGCAACATCATGAACTCTATGGCCGGTAAAATGCCGGGCGTAAACGTTGTGCCTGATGCAGCTCCGGGTGGTACAGGTTCAATCCGCGTCCGCGGTATGTCTACCGCTAACTCAAGCAACGACCCCCTCTACATTATAGATGGCGTCCCCACCGACAACATCAACTGTATCAACCCTTCCGACATCGAGACAATGCAGGTGCTTAAGGATGCGGCCTCTGCCTCTATCTATGGTTCACGTGCTGCCAACGGTGTTGTCATCATCACTACCAAGCATGGCAAGGGCGACAAACTCACCATCAATGTCAACTACGCAATCTCCGCCCAGACCATCGCCAAGCGCTACGATGTGATGAACGCTGAGCAGTGGGGACAGGCCTACTGGATGGCTTCTAAGAACTCCGGTATCGCTCCATCCCACGTCCTCTACGGCAACGGACCCACTCCGGTGCTCCAACAATACTGCGACGGCAACCCCAACTTCCCTACTGCAAACACAGATTGGCAGGATCAGGTCTACCACACTGCACTGACCAACAACCTTACCGCTTCAGTATCCAACAATACAGAAAAGGGTTCTGTGATGTTCTCTGCCAACTATATCAACCAGAACGGTAACATCATCGACACCTTCTATCAGCGTATGTCTGCCCGCGTCAACTCCCGCTACAACTTCAACAAATATGTGGCTGTAGGCGAAAACCTCCTGGTGGCTCACTGGAACAACCGTGGTATGGATGTTGCCGGCGACCGTGGTATTCCTTTCACCGCGCTCTCTCAGATGCCGGCTCTCCCGGTTAAGGGGATCAACGGCGATTGGGCAAACCCAATGACTCTTATCAAGTCTGACCTCGCCAACCCAATGC
>CAYSMP010000213.1:0-5948 GCA_964432215.1 uncultured Sangeribacter sp. | reverse complement strand
CATCGATAAGATTGAAACTCTGGAATACAAAGCCGATAGTTCCCTTGCGGATGTCAGTGCGGTCATTCTCTTTAAGCTTGCTTACATCCCTGCCATTTAGGGTATACGTGCCCTCTGAAGGATTGTCAAGCAATCCAAGGATATTCAGAAGGGTAGACTTGCCGCAACCGGAAGGACCCATAATAGCCACAAACTCACCTTCCTTTACTTCGAGATTCACTTCACGTAGTGCCCATGTCTCCACTTCTTCAGTGCGGAACACTTTCTTTACATTTTCTAACTTAATCATAACTGTTTATTTTAATTTATCATTCAAAATTCATAAGCATAATCTAACTTTATGAAGAAACATTTCTTAATTGACTCAAGTTTCTGTTTTAATTTTTTATCTCTGCCCCTTTGCTTTCTCCCGGACGAGCGCAGCAAGTCCGTCCTCTAAAATGACCGCGACTGGGTATGTGGGTGGCTTTCGAATCTGTAATTCACGCATAAAATCTTCCACATTGCGAGCCCTTTGCTCCTCTGCGTGAGATTTAATCGCGTAAAAATTAATAATTTATTAAATTAGAAACTTGAGTCAATTGATCATTGATAATTCATCATTTATAATTGGCCTCACTCTTTCGAGATGATTTTTGAGGTGTCTGTATTGAGGACTTCACGGATCTGCCAGTAGACAAGTAGGAGTATCAACGCTGTCACAATCATGCTACCCAAAATGATAGGATAATAAATAGAAACAGAGCTTGAGATGCTTCCAATCTGCAATTCGCTTGTATTTCTGGAGAAAAAGACACATACAGGAATGGCAATGATCAAAGCAACTACAATCAAAATGATATATAGTCGCCCAAACATCCTGTAGATATTTCGATCCTTTGCCCCATTTACCTTACGGATTGCGACTTCCTTCCTTCTCCCTCGCGTATCAAGAGCGATCGCACTGTATATTCCCATCGCGCATATAAGCAGACTGATGCTGCCAAGCACAATACATCCCACATATACTGCGCGAACAGCTTGGGGTATCCAATTGATCAAATTTCGATAATTATTTATCATGTAGTCGTTGTTTATGTTCTCGGGGTCGGTTGTAGAGAGAATGCGGAATATCTTTTTATCGAGATTCCTCCCTTTCCCATATTTTGGAATGACAATATGGGTCATGTTCATGTAGTTTTCCTTCCAATATTGAGTTATTGCCACTATTTGATCGAGTTCAGTCGTGTATGGAATGTTCTTTATGATTCCTCCTATCGGCAATGAAATCATCATACGTGGCCCTCCGCAGTAAGATGAAAGCGTATTCCCATTGAGTACACTTGTATCCTTTAGCCTTCGGTAAAGATCCTCTCCTATAAGAAGGCATTCATTTCGGTCTACATCTCCGGGAAGCCATTCCACTTCCATACCTAATAATGAGGGAAGATCTTTGTCAATAGTTTGAGTGCATTGGAAATGGCTTAGTCCACCCATTTTTTCCAATGCTTCAGGACTGTTTTTGATTTCCAGTATATCAAAACTGCTATTTGGCATATACATTTCTACACGGTCCACTTCTGGAAGACGCGCTATCTCGTCGCAAACTCTTTTACTTCTTTCTTCATCACGTATTAAATCAGACCGAAGTAAAAGGCAGTCGGAATAAAGATCATCTTTTTCCGGGATATTGCATTGTTTGAGCATATTTCTTCCGGTGTTCATCAGAATTAATGTGCTGCAAACAAAGACAAGACTTACAGCAATCTGGAATCCCAACATTACATTGCGGAACATATGGCTTCGGCTCCGTCGCATATTGACTGCAAGACTATTGGTTGAGTTACATACACGGTTCAAGACCAACCATGCGAGGAAGAAAACGAAAAGAAGCAGGCATGCTCCTATTTCAATACTATAGAGCCATAGATGTGATATAGTGATTTCTTGGATTTTGACACGAAGCAACATTATATTTGATTGGAGGAATTCCTGAATGGGAAAACCAAATGATATTGCTAAGAATACGGATAGAGCGATGACGATGATAGGTTCCGTGACGAGCATTGTCCAGAGTTCCCTTCGATGAGCTCCGTTTACAATGCGTAGTGATAATTCTCCCCGGCGCATGTTGAAAAGCTGTATTTGAGTGCGAAGGTATCCAATTATTGCTGCCAAAAGGATTAGGGAGCTGAGAGCATAGATAAATGCTTTATAGGCATAATGAAACCTAACCCCTTCCTTATTATACGTCTTTTCTATCCGAGCCTCCACTCCAAAAGGCAATACCAGTTCGTTGATTTCCTTTATCAACGACTGCTCCGAGCTTCCCTCCTTACGCACAATGTTAATCCATGGAAGTAGGAAGAAGAGGTCATGGTCTTGATCCTCAATCCGGTCGGCAAGACTGAATAGCAGCTCATCATTGATGTTTCTTGCACCTCTACTATAGGATCCTTCCATATGCATGCTTTTATAGACGTCGACAATCCTTACAGGGATTGTCTGAACCGGACCTGTCTCTTCCTGTACGCTGCCAAGTGGAGATTTATCTTGAAAAATTCTTTTTGCAAGCGTTTCCCCTATGATGGCCTGTCCCTTCTTCAATTCAGTGATAGGTTTACCCGTGATAGCTGATCTGAAACCCGCAAACCGGAGAAAATCGGGATCTATGCTCTCTGCAGATAATGAACCTTTTCTTACAGTGGAATCAGGCAGATTGAACTCCGCAAGAACGCCATACATTCCAGAGAGGGGCAAGACAACCTGTTCGGCACTCTTCAATGCATCATTCTTTTTTAGGGCTCTCACAATATCACCGTTGATGTCCATGTTTTCTCCTGATATGACAGATTTGAATGTGACATTGTAAGTTCGCTCAATGAATGGTAAGTCATAGAGAGCATTAAGCTTGAAGTTGCACAGATAGGAGTGTGCAAGCGATATGGTCAAGATACCGACAGCAATACTCAGAACGCTGATCGCGGTCTGAAGCTTATACTTCATCAGATTCCTGATGGCAACCTTGAGATTATGCAAAATCATATTCATATTGAGATGTCGTTGATTAATGATGCAAAGATAAGTCAATAAGCCTTGACTACAAAGAAATTTCACCCTCCCAAATGCAGATTGGATGAAAATCATACAGAGAAGTGTATGATTTTCATCCAATCGTACAAACATCCGGCAAACCTTAGCTAATAAACCGTAAAGTCATTAGTGAAGATAATATAAGTTATAATCTGCTATCTCAACCGAATATTTTCAATTACCCAGCCACTGTCTGGTCCTTCAAAAAAAGAAATAGATTTTGTGCCTTTCATTCTTTCGCTATATTCTTAGCCGTATCTGTCTGCAGCACGCGGCGAATCTGACAGACAACTATGACGCCTATAAGAATAATTATAATGGCGCTCCCAGAAATTATAGGTAAAATAGGGGAGAGCGTACTCGTTGGAACAATATCCTTGACAACATTATCTATCCACTTATTGAACAAAATGCATACAGGAATGGAAATTACGAGGGCTGTGGAAATTATCACTACGTAAATTCTTCCAAACATTAGGTAGATATCTCTGTTCTTTGCTCCGTTGACCTTGCGTATTGCAACTTCTTTCTTTCTCCCACGAGTGTCAAGAGTGATAGTGCTGAAAATACTCATTGCGCATATGATAAGACTGACTATACCCAATATCCAACCGGCAGATCTGACTGTCTCTGCCAATCCTACCATAGGATTCATATATTCTCGGAATTTAAACAGCATTTCATTAAAGGCCTGTGGTTCCTCTCGTTCTATTATTTTCCGAATATTGTTTTCAAGCTCTTTCTCCCTCCCTTCTTTTGGAGCAAGTATATAGCCGTACTTAGATTTCTCCCATCCCGGATAAATGGCAATTATAAATTCACTTCCATTCCCTTCATATGGCAAGTTGTCGATCGTACCTCCAACAGGAAGAGTGATCTTGTGATACTTCATAGTCAAAGTGGAATGATCGAGTATTCCATATTCTTGAAATTTTTCATAAGTCTTTTCAGAAAGAATGAAACATTGGTTTTTGTCAACATTATTATTCCATTTCACTTTTTTTCCAAGCGTAGAAAGCACAGATGTATCCAATGTTGCATAGAACTGGTAATACACATTGCCATCGAGTTTCTCAGACAGCTCCGGATCGTCTGCAAGTTCTTTCAAAGCAGTGAAATATTGACTATACATGAGCATCTTATCGATATCCGGAAGTGCTTTGATTTCATCAAGTAGATGATTGGCATCGGATACCATATAAGGTTCTATATATAGATATTTCGAATATATATCATCTTTTTCCGGGATATTGTTAGCTCTTAGAATGTTTTCAGTACCCTTATATAGTGTAAAGGCGCAGCAGACAAAAACAATACAAATTACTATTTGGATACAAAGCATGGCATTTCGGAAGATATGACTATTACTCTTTTGTATATTTGAAAGGATACCATGTCTTTCCCTTGCTATCAGCTTCAATGCTATCCAGGTTATTAAACTGCAGATAATTAAAATGACGGTCCCAATGATAATACTATTCTGCCATAGGTCAGCGATTCTTAAACCATAACCTATATGATTCATAAAGCCAATAAACTTCGTATCAAAGAACCTCTGTAGCAGTGCACCAAGAAGTAGTGCTATTATTATGGAGAAACCTATTACAATAGATGTTTCTGAAAAAATACATCCAAATACCTGCCGACGTTTTGCTCCGTTTACAATCCTTAGTGCTAATTCGCGTCGGCGTGTATAGAATAACTGAATTTCAATACGGAGAAACCCAATAATAGCTGCGAGAAGTATAAGTGAGCCAATAACGTTGACGAGTATTCTGATAGGGATTGCCTTTTCAATTTGAGGAGACCCACTCAAAAAAGAAGTCAATTCTGATTTATATCCCAAAGGAGCAACTCTGGAGTCAATCTCTTTCTCAAGTTCTTTCTCTGTTGTCCCTTTCTTCATGACGATATTCACCCATTGAGTGAAATTAAACATATCCCTATAGTTTTCTTCTATAGAGTCTGCAATACAATAAAACATATCGCAGTTTGTAAAATATGGTTCTAATATTGAAGTGGAGGAGTACACATCTTTTACTGTGACGGGAATATTTTGCCATTCATCTGTCATGACCTGAACTGCTCCAATAGGATCTTTATCCCCAAATATCTTCTTGACCGCATCCTCACAGATTATTGCTTCTCCAGCTTTCAAGTCACCTATTTTTTTGCCGGTAACAGCTGAAGTAATACCGGAATAATCAGGCATATTTGGATCCATGATTTTTCCAATGATATTACCTTGCCGTATGGTAGAATCTGTCAGATGAAATTCCGCAGAGAGAGTTGGAGTAATGACGTTGGGAACGACTAACTTCTCCGCATTTCGAAGCCCTCCGTTTCCTTTTAGTGCACGTATTATATCTTCATCAATCTTGGCACAGCCTTCAGCGTCTAAAACTCTGAACATTCTCTTCTCCTGCTCGATACGAGAATTTGTTTCCTCATTTGTCGGGTGGAATTTTACTATATAAGTGCGATCGGCATAAGGCTCATCAAAAATTTGAGGCAACCGATATCGTGACATCAACGAATGAGTAAAAGAGAGCGTGACAATGCCAATGGCGATGCTTAGCACGCTGATAATGGTCTGAAGTTTATACTTCAACAAGTTCCTTATGGCGACTTTTAGATTATGCAAAATCATATTCATATTAAGTTGTCTTTGATTGATGATGCAAAGATAAGGTAATATGCCATGATTACAAAGAATTTCTACCCTCCCAAATGTAGATTGGATGAAAATCATACAGAGAAGTGTATGATTTTCATCCAATCAGGCAAAATTATTGATCTTATTTTATTGATTAGTGTTCAGTTTGAGTAATTGTGGCAGCCAGTCAATAAGAGGAAGTGGAATATGAAGTATACAA
>CAYSMP010000212.1:0-5994 GCA_964432215.1 uncultured Sangeribacter sp. | reverse complement strand
ACTACCGCATCGACATCCTCCTGGACAAAGGTCCGGGAGCGAAGTCGGTGCAGCTTACCATATCCCCGTTCACCCTGATAGGCGCCACCACACGAAGCGGCCTCCTGACAGCTCCGCTCCGTGCCCGCTTCGGCATCAACTGCCATCTGGAATACTATGACCATGAGGTGCTGAAAGGTATCGTTAAGCGCTCAGCCAGGTTGCTCAGCACAGCTATTGTCGACGATGCAGCCTTGGAAATAGCAGTACGAAGCCGTGGCACCCCGCGTATAGCCAATGCACTCCTCCGCCGGGTGCGCGACTTTGCAATGGTGATGGGCAATGGCACCATCGACCTTCCTACTGCCAAGATGGCTCTCGAGGCTCTCAACATAGACACCCATGGACTCGACGAAATCGACAATCGTATATTGACTACGATTATCGATAAATTCGGCGGAGGTCCTGTCGGTCTCACTACTATCGCCACCGCACTTGGAGAAGACAGCGGCACCATCGAAGAAGTCTATGAGCCATTCCTGATCAAGGAAGGATTTCTCAAGCGTACACCACGCGGCCGCGAAGTGACGGAACTCGCCTTCCGCCATCTCGGTCGCTACCCGAAATCCACAGAAGCTTCCCTCTTCGACTGATGCATTAGGCGCAATTTAAATGCATAATCATAAGCATTTATCGTTTGGATATGCCAGACAGCCAATTATGCATTATGAATTATGAATTATGAATTATAAAAAATGGCCGGCATTAAATCACTCGTAAAAGACACAGCCGTCTACGGACTCAGCAGCATCATTGGCCGTTTCCTCAACTGGGGACTCGTACCTCTCTATACGTATTTGTTCTCCAAAGCAGACTACGGCATCGTAAGCTATCTCTATGCCATCGTAGCGGTGGTGATAGTGGTGCTAAACTATGGCATGGAGACCGGATTCTTTCGCTACGCAAGCCGGGAAGAGGATTATGAGAAAGTCTACAGCACATCCCTGCTCTCTGTAGGAAGCACCTCGCTTCTCTTCATTGCTCTGATAGCCTGGTTTCTCACACCGGTTTCCGATGCTCTAAAACTCCCGCATCATCCATCATATGTGATGATGATGGCAATCACGGTAGCCATCGATGCCTTTACCAATATTCCATTTGCCTTTCTACGGTTCCGAAGGAAGGCATGGACTTTCGCAGCGATAAAGCTTATTAATATTGGAGTCAATATTGGCCTCAATCTCTTCTTCCTGCTCGCGTGTCCGAAAATTTACACTGACGTTCCTCAGCTGGTATCATGGTTCTATGAGCCATTGGGGGGAGCGGCTTTCGGAGTAGGCTGGATATTCTTGGCCAATGTCATCAGCACCATTGTGGTGTTGGTATGCCTTATCCCATGGATGCGGGTAAAGCGTTTCGTGGTCGACACTGGTTTGCTTGCAAAGATGCTAAATTATTCCTGGCCCCTGCTGGTGCTCGGAGTAGCTGGCAATCTAAGCCAGGGAATGGGTCAGATCATCATACCATATTTGTTTCCCGACAATCCTGAAGGAGCGAGAACGATGGTCGGTATCTACGGTGCAAACATAAAGATTGCTGTGGTAATGATGATGTTCACTCAAGCGTTTCGCTACGCCTACGAGCCTTTCATTTTTTCCAAAGCAGCCCGCCAGGGAGAAGACAAGACTCAGGCTTATTGCGACGCTATGAAATATTTCGTCATCTTCGGGCTTGCCATATTCCTCGGGGTGATGTACTATCTTCCCATCCTTAAGCATTTCATAGCTCCCGAATACTGGGCTGGTCTGCGGGTTGTGCCGATAATGATGATTGCAGACTTATGTTTCGGCGTATATTTCAATCTGTCGCTTTGGTATAAGCTTACCGATCGCACTCGTTGGGGTATGTATCTGTCGCTTTTAGGCTTCGTTTTGATGCTGGCAGGCAACCTTATCCTCGTTCCTCTCATCGGTATGCCCGACGGGTATATCGGGTCTGCATGGGCCGCGCTTATTTCTTACGCAGGAATAATGACCGTAAGCTATCTTTTGGGCCGCAAATACTATCCAATACCCTACGAAATGAAGCGGATGGGATGCTACACCCTTTTGGCTGCACTCCTTTGGGGCATCGGGGAAGCTTGTTCGTTCCCCTACGCCATCTGGATAAGCTATATCATTCGCTCTCTTCTACTTTGCCTGTACATCCTTATAGTGGTTTACTTCGAAAATATTCCGGTAGTGTCATCTAAATTGAGGAGAATACTCGCAAAAGTCGATAGCAGAACCAACAGGTCATGAGATTTTCTTTAAAAACATTTTGTAAATCGGAAACAAAGCATTAACTTTGCACAATAAATAATAAACATAAGAAAATATCATGTCTTCTGACAAATATGATTTGACCACGGTCAAAGGACGGCTTTTGACGTTTCTGAAGGAAAATCGCATTCCTCAGACCGAATTCTGCCGCAAGCTTGGAGTAGCGCCCACCTACATCGGAGTCATACGTAAGTCCATTCCCCCTGAGAAGATCAATCGCATCGTGTCTCTCTACCCTAAATTAAGCCGCGACTGGCTACTCTACGGTGAAGGAGAAATGTATGCACGTGAGACGACTACCGATCCTCACCGCTTCCTTATGGAGTCTGGCTACATAGTGCCCCTGCTCCCGGTGACGGCATTCGCCGGCAACATCACGGCTTGGTCGCAGTCAGTCAACGCCAACGATTGCGAGAAAGTGATAAGCCCCGTATTGGGTGTCGACTTCGCAATCCGTATCTCAGGCGACAGTATGGAGCCTGCATTCCACGACGGCTCTATAGTCCTCATAAAGAAAATAGACGATAAGGCATTTATACCTTGGGGCCACCCGATGATCGTAGACTCCTCCAACGGTGTATTCTTCAAGGATATCTATCCTTCTGAAAAAGGAAAGAAATACATTGAGGCGAGAAGCATAAATCCGAAGTATCCTCCACTTCAGATACCGCAAGACTGCATCCACGGACTCTACCGGGTAGTCACTACCCTCAATACCGTCTCCTCCTACTAACCCCACAACTCAACTAACCCCACAACCCCACAACCTCACAACCCCACAACCCCACAACCCAAAAACTCCACAACCAAAAAACTCCACAACCCCACAACCATAATGGCAGACTACAATCACAACGAAATTGAATCACGCTGGCAGCAATACTGGCGCGACAATGAAGTATTCAAGACAGAAATAGACAAAGACAAGCCGAAATATTACGTGCTCGACATGTTCCCATACCCTTCAGGTGCAGGGCTTCATGTAGGACATCCCCTCGGCTACATCGCAAGCGACATATATTCCCGCTATAAGCGTCAGCAGGGCTTCAATGTCCTTCATCCGATGGGATATGATGCATACGGTCTTCCTGCAGAGCAATATGCCATCCAGACAGGCCAACACCCTGAAAAGACCACCAACGACAATATAGCACGCTATCGTTCCCAGCTTGACAAGATCGGTTTTTCATTTGACTGGAGCCGCGAAGTACGCACCTGCGATCCTAAATATTATAAGTGGACCCAGTGGGCGTTCATGCAGATGTTCAACCACTATTATGACACCGAAGCCCGCAAGGCTCGCCCCATCTCCGAACTCATTGCTCATCTTGAGAAGCACGGCACTGAAGGGCTGCATGCAGCAGAGACTAAAGAACTCAACCTGACTGCCGGGCAGTGGAACGCTATGACTGAAAAGGAGAAGCGCGACACTCTGATGAATTGGCGAATTGCCTTCCAGGCTGAGACAATGGTAAACTGGTGTCCGGAACTCGGCACCGTTCTTGCCAACGATGAAGTGTCCGAAGGTCTCAGCGTCCGCGGTGGCTTCCCCGTAGAGCAGAAACTGATGCGCCAGTGGTGCCTTCGCGTTTCTGCCTATGCTCCCCGTCTGCTCGACGACCTCAATGACCTCGCATGGAGCGATTCCCTTAAGGAGACTCAGCGCAACTGGATAGGCCGCAGCGAGGGTGCTGAAATGCGTTTCCCCGTCAAGGATTCAGATATAGAGCTTGAGATCTTCACCACACGTGCCGATACAGTCTTCGGCGTGACCTTCATGGTGCTTGCTCCGGAATCTGAATACGTAAAACTCCTGACCACACCCGAGCAGAAAGAGGCTGTAGAAGCTTATCTCAACGAAGTGAAGCATAAGACTGAACGCGAGCGCCAGATCGATAAGAAAGTGACAGGTGTCTTCACAGGCTCATATGCTGTCAATCCCCTTAGCGGAAAAGAAATTCCTATCTGGATCAGCGACTATGTGCTTGCCGGATACGGAACAGGTGCAATCATGGCTGTTCCGGCACACGATTCGCGCGACTATGCTTTCGCCAAGAAATTCAATCTCCCTATCATCCCTCTCATCGAAGGAGCCGACGTGTCGGAGGAAAGTTTCGACGCCAAGGAGGGTATCGTCTGCAATTCTTGCGGGCCCGACCTTGACCTCAATGGCCTTACAGTGAAGGAAGCGATTGCCAAGACAAAGCAGCATATCTCTGAGAAGGGTATCGGCCGCGTAAAGGTCAACTACCGTCTCCGCGACGCCATCTTCTCACGCCAGCGCTACTGGGGCGAACCATTCCCCGTCTACTACAAGGATGGTATTGCTTATCTCATGGACGAGTCTGCACTTCCACTCCTCTTGCCTGAAGTAAGCAGCTACCTGCCTACAGCCGATGGCGAACCCCCGCTGGGTCGTGCTGAAAATTGGAAGACTCCCGAAGGCTATCCCATCGAACTTTGCACCATGCCCGGATTCGCAGGAAGCTCCGCCTACTATCTGCGCTACATGGACCCGCACAATGAGGAGGCGCTCGTAAGCCGGGAAGCCGACGAATACTGGCGCGATGTCGATCTCTATGTCGGAGGTGCTGAGCATGCTACTGGCCACTTGATCTACAGTCGTTTCTGGAATAAGTTCCTCTACGACCTCGGCCTCGTGGTGAGCCCGGAACCCTTCAAGAAACTCGTCAACCAGGGTATGATCCAGGGACGTACCAATTTCGTATATCGTATCAAGGGCACAAATACTTTCGTCAGCAAGGGATTGGCAGATCAATACGATACAATGCCTATCCGAGTAGACGTCAACATTGTAAGCAATGACATCCTCGATCTCGACGCATTCCGCGCATGGCGTCCTGACTTTGCGGATGCCGAGTTCATCCTCGAAGATGGCAAATACGTCTGCGGCTATGCTGTGGAGAAGATGTCGAAGTCGATGTTCAATGTCGTGAATCCCGACGTGATCGTTGAGAAATATGGTGCCGACACACTGCGTCTCTATGAGATGTTCCTCGGTCCCGTTGAGCAGTCCAAACCATGGGACACCAACGGCATCGACGGCGTCAACCGTTTCCTCCGCAAGCTCTGGACCATCTTCGGAAAGCGTGCCGACATCCAGCGTTCGGCTCAGGAGAAGAAGATCATGCATACACTCATCAAGAAAGTGAGCCAGGATATAGAGAACTTCTCATTCAATACTTCCGTGGCCGCATTCATGATCGCTGTCAACGAGCTTGGCAAACTCCCTGCCGTAAGCAACGAGTCTATGGATGAGTTTGCCCGCCTGATTGCTCCCTTCGCTCCCCATATAGCAGAGGAGTTCTGGCATCAGCTCGGTCATGAAGGCAGTGTGGCAGATAGCCGGTGGCCTGCTTGGGACGAGGAAGCACTCAAGGAAGACACTGTGAAGTATCCCGTGCAGTTCAATGGCAAGATGCGCTTCAACATTGAGGTTCCGGCCGGAAGCGACAAGGCAGCCGTAGAAGCGGCAGCCCTTGCCGATCCAGCCGCTGAAAAGTGGCTCGAAGGCAAGACCCCCAAAAAGGTCATCGTGGTCCCCGGCCGCATCGTCAATATAGTCATATAATGAAGTTGTTTAAACTTATTTCTTTGTTAAGATTTCGTCAGGTTTTTGAGTGGATTTTTCTTCATGAAGAAGGAGCGATGCGGGCATCGTGACTGATGAATG